>DAOLZE010000134.1:0-6364 GCA_035426125.1 Rhodocyclaceae bacterium | reverse complement strand
GTTCAGCCTGGAAATGTATCTCGACGCGCTGGTAAAAAAATTAAACAGGAGTGCAGACTTCGTCAGGAGAGATCCCAAGAGTAAAGGGGTGAGAACAGCCGCGGTGCAGATTCGCCTGAATCCAAATGGTTCCCTCAAAAGTTTCCAAGTGCTCAATTCAGCAGATCAGCAGAACGAGATCGCGTTTATCAAGAACGTTGTAGAACAGGCAGTACCGTTCTCCCCATTTCCTGCTGATATCCTGAGATCTGCGCAATCGCTGGTCATGGTGATCTGCATATTGCCAGCGAATTTGAATGGAGGAGGTTTTGGTTTTACACGCAATCCAGGTGGGCGAGGCTGCTGAGTCAGATCAGCTTTGCTGGCTTTTCAATCCCAGACCAGGCAGAAATCGACATCTGACAAACTCCCGCAGCTCATCGCGAGTTTTAATCGTGGGGCCAGGCATGGTGAGAAAAGACATGATGCCGCGTATCCATAGCTCAGCGATACTATCGGCGTCGGGTTTGAGATAGGGGTGTTCTTCAAACATCTGTCCAAATACCAATTTACCGTAAGTGGCGTACTGGTAGTCTGGCACGCCGATAGTGCTGAAAAAATCACCACCGGGTTCTATGACTTTTGCAAGAATGGGATTCTTGGGAAAGTTCTCGTAGATAAACAGAAAAGCTTCAATAAATTTATTTTCGGTGCCTTCAAACCGCTCAATATGGACTGCGGCGGCCTGGCCCAGTTTCTCTCCTTCGCGCTGAAATGCTTGTGATAGCAATTCATTCTTGTTTTTAAAATAGTTGTAAACGGTTTGTCGTGCGATCCCTGATTCTTCGGCGATCAGTCGAATATTGGTCTTTTTAATTCCATAGCGGTCGATACAGCGGATGCCGGCATCCAGCAACTTATTGCGTGTGATCTGTTCGATCGTGGGGTAGCTATTTTTATACAGGCTGTCGGGTATGGCTACAGGCATGACACTGCTCCGAAATCGGCCGAAAAATACGCCGCAATTTTCAAGTTGACACCATGTTACATCATCTCATATATTGTCGCGTTCATTTGTCACATTATTTGAATGTGTCGCATTTTATGCGAATGCGTACTTTGTTATCCCGTTCTTGCGTTACGCAATAAATGAAATTCCAGGCAGCTGACCGGAATCATCAGATTGAAAAAATCATCAAGAAAAATGGAGAACACATGAAACACACGACGACCACCCTCCGCGCCAAACTCAGTGCTGCCGCTGGCTTGTTGAAGCTCAGCGAAGCGCAAATCGATGTCTATATGAACACCTACGGTGCATTGTTCGTCGATTCACCGGAAAACACCTTGGCTGATTACAACAACGGTGTGGCAATGCAAGGCTACAAACAGGGCAGCAGCGAAGAGCTTGAGCAGCTTTACGTCATCATGCATTTGCTATGCACCCTCGGCTCCGTCGAAAAAATGTATATGCCACCCGCTCTGGATCCCAGTAAATCCGTCATGGAAAACCAGATTCTGTTAGAACAAAAAATGGTCAAGCACCTTGGTGTCGGCAAGGGCGACAAAGTGTTGGAAATCGGCTGCGGATGTGGTGCCATCGCGACCAGCATCGGAGAAATTTCCGGTGCCACCATGTACGGCATGAACATCGATAAATCCCAGATTGAAAAATCGTGGCGGAACACGGCGTTAACGAAAGAAAACTTTCGGGTCGGTGATTTCAACTTCCCTCTTCCGTATGAAGACAACACTTTTGATGCTGTCTATGCGATACAGCCGATGACCTATGTCAGTAATCCGGATTTCACACTGAAGGAAGTATTTCGTATCTTGAAGCCAGGTGGGAAATTTGGCTTTGATGACGTTGCCGCACTGGATAAATACGA
Organism: Rhodocyclaceae bacterium; assembly: GCA_035426125.1. Taxonomy (GTDB): domain Bacteria; phylum Pseudomonadota; class Gammaproteobacteria; order Burkholderiales; family Rhodocyclaceae; genus Sterolibacterium. Next base: position 4,496 of record DAOLZE010000134.1, on the reverse strand, counting down.
TCGTGCAAACCACGCTCAAAAGTTGCTAATTCAGCACACGCGCGAACTCACCGTATTTGGCGGTCTTTGGCACTACAAGTATTGGGAGGACACGTTCAAAAAAGCAGGATTTGACTTGCTGGAATCCCATGGCCAACCCGCTGTGGAGTGCATCAAGAAAGAGGTCATGCTGTATGACAAGTACGAAGCACTCACCTCGTTTCTAGCAACAATCCACCTGCTTCCCAGAAGGTATTACAAGCTGATGCGCCGCCTGCACGCCAACGCCGAATCGTATATCAAGGCGGAAGAAGATGAGCTGATCTCCCTGAATTGGTTCGCCGTGATGCAAAAGCCGAAATAGGTGCCGGGCATCAACCAGAGTGCCTTCATGAAATATGCCGAAGCGACCAGGGCAGGTTGCCCCGTCGCTGCGAACACACATGTGAGCGTTACGCTTTTGTGAAGTGACGATAAGAAAATCTATGTACAGGCGATGTTTTCCTTGTAGTTCGTAATAAGAACCATTATCATTCAGGTGTCGTCTCGGTACCTGATGTTGGCTCTACAGGCCAAGAGGCAGTAAGCAGGACTTGAATAGAAGCGGCCGCCGTTGCTCTTTACTGTAGCGGAGTCGATGCTTTCAACGAAGGGGAATCGCCATGAATTACAAAGCTGCCGGTGGCATTGCTCTTCGCCACCACGAAGACGGTGGCGCGGGCATTTTGACGCGACGTGTTGCCTTACTGGTAATCGCACTTTGCGTGGTTGCGTGGGCTCCGGCGAATGCTGACACCGACAGGGCTGAGCCTTCATCCGCTGACCATGCCATGAAGATGGCGGTACAGACAACCGGGCCGGCTGCTCTGGAGCAACACATGCCGGCACCGGAGCTCGGTCAGCAGATGCTGGAATTACAGATACGCCATAACCGATTGTGGTGGGCGGGTCAGGCAGGCAACTGGAATCTTGCTTATTACATGGTTAGCGAGCTGGGTGAAGCGTTGCGCGGCATTGAAGCAACCAATGGCGATGCGCCCGAACTACAGCCGCAAAAGCTGTCGGAGCGGATGCCGGCGATTATGAACCCGGCCATTCGTACGGTGCAGCAGGCACTGGAGCAGCACGACAAAATCGCGTTTGGACGCGCCTTTGACAAGTTGTCAGCAGCATGCACCACCTGTCATACGGAAGCGGGCTTCGTTTTTTTGCACCTCCAGCGCCCAAAGACTCCGCTGCTGGATAATCTGCGCTACGCGCCGCTGAAAGGAAAATAACAATGTCCCCTATCTTGATCATGCATTCCACAATAGAGGCCGTACGCCGGTCGCTGGAACACATTGCGAAAGTTGGTCTACTGGCTGTATTGATTGCGGTGGCTCCCATGGCACCCTTGGTCCCCGTGGCGGCTGCGGCAACCGAGATGCCCGAGTTGGTGTTGACGATCAAGAATCATCGCTACGAGCCGACCACTCTGAAAGCGCCCGCAAATATTAAATTCAAGTTGCGGGTAATCAACAAGGACAGCACGCCTTCGGAGTTTGAAAGCAGCGACTTCAATCGTGAGAAAATCGTGCTGCCGGGCAGCACGATCACGGTGCTCATCGGGCCGCTCGACAAGGGGACCTACAAATTTTTTGATGATTTTCATCAGGACACCGGGCAAGGCGTCCTGATCGTGGAGTAAATACACATGCTTGCTGTCGCGCTACTCGTTTTTCGTGAGGTACTGGAAGCGGCCCTGATCGTGACTGTGGTCGCAGCTGCCACGCGCGGTATGGCGCGGCGCGGTACCTTTATCGGTGGAGGCATTGCGCTGGGTGTGGTTGGCGCGATCATCGTTGCAATCTTCGCTGGGGTGATCGCAGAAGCTGTTGGAGGCTCGGGTCAGGAACTGTTCAACGCCAGTGTGCTGCTGACGGCGGTGGTGATGATCGGCTGGCATGTGGTCTGGATGTCCAGTCACGGCAAGGAGATCGTCAAGCATATGCAGGAAGTCAGCAATTCGGTAAAAACCGGATCGAGTTCGATGGCCATGCTGCTGGCGGTGATTGCGCTGGCAGTGCTGCGCGAGGGTTCAGAGATTGTGCTGTTCCTGTACGGCATGGCGGCGAGTGGAGCCAACCGGCTGGACCTGCTGGCAGGTCTGCCGCTGGGCCTGGCGAGTGGGACAGCGGTGGGTTTCGCGCTGTATTTCGGTCTGCTGCGAATTCCGCTGCGCCATTTTTTCGCTGCCACCAACTGGATGCTGGTACTCCTTGCTGCCGGCCTGTCCTCAAGTGCGGCAGGTTTCCTGATCCAGGCTGACTGGCTGTCGGCTTGGGGTAATCAGTTGTGGAACACCTCCTGGCTGCTCGACGACAGCTCCCTGTTCGGGAAGGCGTTGCATGTGCTGGTGGGCTACGAGGCGCACCCATCGGGAATGCAATTGGCGTTCTGGCTGGTGACTGCCATGGTGTTATTCATGGGGATGCGCCTGATGGAGATGCGCCAGACGTCGGCGTCCGCGAAACCGTCGCAGGCCACGCCGCTGGGCGATGCGACGTCGGCGAATACGGTCTGACCAAAATAACGCTGGCCAGCAGCCAGCGCAAAGGGTTGGCGGGTCGTTTCAAGCCACCAGCAGACGGCGCAGAATCATCTGAAGTATTCCGCCGTTGACGAAGTAATCAACTTCCGCCGCCGCATCGATCCTCACCGTGGTTTCGAATTGCACGCGATCTCCGTTCGGCCGTATCGCCAAAACGCTCGCCTTCTGTCGCGGTGTGATGCCGGCACCGAGGCCGGTGATGGAAAGAACCTCGTCACCCGTAAGACCTAGAGATTGTGCCGAAACGCCCTCCGCAAACTGCAGGGGCAGGATTCCCATGCAGATCAGATTGCTGCGGTGAATGCGTTCGTAGCTTTGAGCGATGACCGCTTTTACCCCCAGCAAGGCGGGGCCCTTGGCTGCCCAGTCACGCGAGCTTCCCGATCCGTACTCCTTGCCGGCAATCACGATCAGCGGCGTACCTTCCTGCTGGTAGCGCAGGGCGGCGTCGTAAATACTCAGCTTGTCGCCGTCAGGAACGTGACGAGTCCACGGACCCTCGACGCCGGGCAGCATCAGATTGTGCAGTCGAACGTTGCCGAATGTTCCGCGCATCATGACTTCGTGATTGCCGCGTCGTGATCCCAGGCTGTTGAATTCGGCCGATGGCACGTGATGATCCACCAGATATTTACCCACCGAAGACTCGGCGGTAATGCCGCCCGCGGGCGAGATGTGATCGGTCGTGATCGAGTCACCGAGCAAGGCCAGAACTTTTGCTCCGATGATGTCGGCGGGCGGCGCCGGAGTGTCGGCAAAATCGATGAAGTAGGGCGGCTCACGAACGTAGGTCGACTTTGCGTCCCAATCGAATAGAGTACCCGTAGGTGCTGGCATGCTCTGCCACTTTGTATCGCCCTCGAAGATGCGCTTGTATTCAAGATCGAACTGATCCGACGATACCGATGAAGCCACCAGTGATTCGACTTCCTCGGCACTCGGCCAGATGTCGCGCAGGTAGACGGGCTTGCCGTGCGCATCGGTACCGAGCGGGTCCACGGTCAAGTCGCACTTCACCGTTCCGGCCAGCGCGTACGCAACGCACAGAGGCGGTGATGCCAGATAACTCGCCTTTACCTGGCCGTGAATACGTCCCTCGAAATTCCGATTACCGGACAGTACTGCCGCCACCGCGAGATCCTTGCTCCTGACAACTTCCGCGACCTCCTCTGGCAATGGGCCGGAGTTGCCGATACAGGTCGTGCATCCGTAGCCCACCAGATTGAAGCCCAACTTATTCAGGTAGGGTGTGAGACCCGCTTTATCGAGGTAACGCGTCACGACGCGCGAACCAGGTGCGAGTGATGTCTTCACCCAGGGCCGCGCTTGCAGGCCCGCTTCCACCGCTTTGCGCGCGAGCAGTCCCGCTGCGATCATGACTGAAGGATTGGAAGTGTTGGTGCAACTGGTGATCGCCGCGATGACCACGGAGCCATTGGTTACGGAGGCCGCAGTGCTGTGCAGAGCGCCGACTGGCTGCGGCGGAACCTTGAGCGTCTCGCACACAACGGCGCCACCTTCACCGACGAGCCGGGCAACATCCTTGCCGTCTACCGGAGCCGCCGATCCTTTGAACGCTGCGTCAAAGGATGCGCGAACGCCTGACAAGGAGACGCGATCCTGAGGCCGCTTCGGCCCGGCGACGCTGGGTTCGATCTTGCTCAGATCCAGATCGAGGATCTCACTGAAGAGTGGTTCTGGATCCGTATCGGTCCTGAATAAACCTTGCTCACGCGTGTAGCGCTCGACCAGATCGATGCGGTCGCCGCGACCGGTCAGCTTCAGGTAGCGCAAGGTGTTCGCGTCGACCGGGAAGAGCGTCGAGGTGGCACCGAACTCCGGCGACATATTGGACAGCGTGGCACGATCGGCGATACCAAGACTGCTCAAGCCCGGCCCAAAGAACTCGACGAATTTGCCGACGACG
>DAOLZE010000133.1:0-6377 GCA_035426125.1 Rhodocyclaceae bacterium | reverse complement strand
CTGGTCTGCCTCGGGCGTCGCGCCGCGCGGTCGCGTACCGGCAAGCGGCCGGATGGTGACCTTGCGGCCGGCCGGCGTGGCCTCCTGGCGCACCAGGATTTCCGGCGAGGCACCGACCACCTGGAAGTCGCCGAAGTCGTAGTAATACATATAGGGCGACGGATTCAGCGACCGCAGTGCACGGTACAACGTCAGCGGCGAAGCGGCGAAGGGCTTCTTGATGCGCTGACCGATCTGCACCTGCATCATGTCGCCGTCGGCGATGTACTGCTTGGAGCGCAGCACGGCGGCAAGGTAATCGGACTTCTCGAAATCACGCACCGTTGCAGCGGCGGGTACCGGCCGACTTTCCGGAATATCGAGGGGACTGCGCAGCTTGCCGGCCAGTTCGCGCAGCCGTGCATGGCCAAGGGCGTAGGCATTGGCCATGCCGGGATCGACGTAGGCAATTAGATAAATCTTGCCCGCCAGGGTGTCGACGACGGCAAGTTCCTCAGTTTGCAGCAGCAGAATGTCCGGCATGCCGATTTCATCAGGCTTGTCGAAATGTGCCAGCTTGTTCTCGACGTAACGGATTGCGTCGTAGCCAAAATAGCCGGCCAGACCACCGCAGAAACGCGGGAAACCCTCCGGCACATGGACCTTGAAGCGTGCCTGATACTCGGCGAGAAAATCGAGCGGATTACCGTCGCGTTGCTCGACGACTACACCGTCGCGGACGACCTCGCTGTGGAACCCGCTGGCACGCAACAGCGTGCTGGCAGCCAGTCCAATAAAAGAGTAACGGCCGAAACGCTCACCACCGACCACGGATTCGAGCAGAAAACTGTTTGGCCGGTTGGCCAGCTTGAGATAGATCGACAGCGGCGTGTCGAGATCGGCGAAGGTTTCCAGCGTGACTGGAATGCGGTTGTAGCCTGCGGCGGCGAGCCGGTTGAATTCGGATTCTTGCATGATGATGATGTCCCTACGATAGCCTGCAATGAAACTGTGCGCCCAATCCAATCGGACGCAGCGACCTGATTCAGTTTTGCCAAGGGCGCCAGGACCATGCGCCGGTGAGGCTTCGCAGGGAAGCTTGCGGGACGGCGTGCAGAATTTTTATCGACAGGTTCATGCGGAATATTCTTGGTGGGTTGGTTCATCAGCGCGCTCATCGCGAATGATGAGTACAGCGGCGGCTTCAAGCGAAGCGACTATAGCATCGCAGGCCAGTTCCTGCACGGGTCTGCCCTCGTTGTAGCCGTAAGGCACGCAGAACACCGGGCAGCCGGCGGCGCGCGCGGCGATAACATCATTCAGCGAATCGCCGATCATCAACGCCTGCGATGGCGCGATGCCGAAGCCTGCGCAGATATGCAGCAGGGGCAGCGGGTCGGGCTTGTTTTTCGCCAGCGTGTCGCCGCAGACGACCTGCGTGAAATAGTCGGCGAGACCGCTGCGCTCCAGTAGCGGCAGCGTAAATTCGCGGGCCTTGTTGGTAACGCAGGCCAGCGGCAGGCCCATGGCGCGCATGGTACGCAGACCTTCGACAACGCCGGGATAACACGTCGCATGGCGTCCGCTGATTTCGCGGTAGTGGCTGCGGAATTTATCCAGCGCTGCGGCATGTGCAGGCATGGTGCCAGTGCTGGACTGCCCGTCCAGACAGCGTTGCACCAGATTTGGCAGGCCGCGTCCGATGAAGCTGCGGATGGTATCGACGTCATATTCCATGAGGCCAAAATCACGCAGCATGGCGTTCGCCGCTTCGCTGAGATCGAATACGGTATCAAGCAATGTGCCGTCGAGATCGATCATGACGGCGCGCACCGTCAGCGGAAAAATCATCGTGCTCTGGCCAGCTCGGCACGCAGCGCGGCAATCACAGTGTCGTAACGATGCGGATCGCCGGCCTTTGCGGCACTGAATACTGCGGAGCCGGCTACAAATGTATCAGCCCCGGCGGCGGCAATTTCGGCGATGTTGCTGACCTTCACGCCACCGTCAACTTCAAGCAGGATATTGCGGCCGCTGCGCTGCGCGTAGGCGTCTATTTTCTGTCGCGCCAGGCGCAGCTTGTTGAGCGTTTCCGGAATGAAGGTCTGGCCGCCGAATCCCGGGTTGACCGACATCAGCAGCACGATGTCGAGCCGATCCATGACGTGATCCATGTAATCGAGCGGGGTCGCCGGATTGAACACCAGTCCGGCCTGGCAGCCAACTTCGCGGATCAGCGACAGCGAGCGGTCGACGTGCAAGGAAGCCTCGGGGTGAAAGGTGATGACGTTTGCGCCGGCTTTGGCGAAATCGGGAATGATGCGGTCGACCGGCTTGACCATCAGATGCACGTCGATGGTCGCCTGCGTCAGCGGCCGGATTGCTTCGCAGACCAGCGGGCCGATAGTCAGGTTCGGCACGTAGTGGTTGTCCATGACATCGAAGTGAATCCAGTCGGCGCCGGAGGCAATGACATCGGTAACTTCTTCGCCGAGTCTGGCGAAGTTTGCGGAAAGAATGCTCGGCGCAATGCGATAGGTGGGTTTCATGGCGATATCCTCAAGGCAATAGCGGATAGTGGCGAACAATACCGGGATTTTAAACGCTGCCGTCGCAGGGAAACAAAATATTCCGCGACCGGAAGTAGCACTACTGAAAGTGTGGGCAGATTACTTTGTAGTATTACCTTCTGCCGGTTGCCATGAAGCGGATTTTCGTGTCGAATGGCGCGATGGCCGAGAGTAAAAAATACGAAATCCAGGTAACCGTCAGCGTGCAATATCTGTCCGATCAGTCAGACCCCGCAGCGCGTCGCTATGTTTTCGCCTATACCATCGATATTCGCAACACGGGTACGGTGGCGGCACAACTGATCAGCCGCCATTGGCTGATCACTGATGCCGATAACGAATTGCAGGAAGTGCGCGGCCTCGGTGTGGTGGGTCATCAGCCGTTGCTGCAGCCGGGACAGAATTTTGAATACACCAGTGGTAGCGCGCTGACCACACCGGTTGGCACCATGAAGGGCAGTTACCGGATGGCGGCCGAGGACGGCACGGCATTCGATGTGCCGATCGACGAGTTTGTCCTGTCGATCCCACGCGTTCTGCATTAAGACCCCTGATCAGGTTATCCCCGTGAAAGCGGGAATCCAGGAACGCCCGTCAACTTCAACTTTTTGTTTCCGTTCCCGCCACACCATGCGGGTCGTATAGCTTGCGTGCGATGGTTTTCAGGAACTCCAGCAAGTCATCGATGTAGGTGAAGACGACCGGGATCACCAGCAGCGAAAGCAGCGTCGAGGTGATCAGACCGCCAATCACGACGATGGCCATCGGCGAGCGGAAGCCCGGGTCGGCGGCACCCAAGCCAAGCGCAATGGGCAGCATTCCGCCGCCCATGGCGATGGTGGTCATGAAGATCGGTCGCGCACGTTTGTGACAGGCATCAAGCAGCGCGTCGAAGCGGTTCAGTTCCCGCACGCGACGGGCGATGATGACGTAGTCGACGAGCAGGATCGAGTTCTTGGTGACAATGCCCATCAGCATCAGGATGCCGAATACTGAAGGCATCGAGAGTGCATTTTGTGTCGCCAGCAGAGCGAGAAATGCGCCACCGAGCGAGAGTGGCAGCGCAACGAGAATCGTCACGGGTTGCAGGAAATCGTGGAACAGCAGCACCAGCACGATATACACACAGATGATACCGATGAGCATGCCGACACTGACGCGACTGAACAGTTCCTGCATGTATTCGACATCGCCGTCGCTGATGCGTTGCACGCCTGGCGGCAGGTGTTGCAGCGTGGGCAGCTCGTTGGCCTCCTTGAGCAGGTCGCCGAGTGCCCGGGTGCCGAGTTCGGTTTCAATCGACATGTTGCGGATGCGATCGAGACGATCGATCTTCGCCGGGCCGCTGCCCATCTCGATTTTTGCGACGGCTTCAAGCGGTACAGTCCCGTTGCGCGCTGCCACAGGAATCTGGCGGATGGTTTCGAGATTGTTGCGTTGTGCCGGATCAATTTGCACGCGGATGGGAACCTGGCGTTGCGGTAGATTCAGTTTTGCGAGCAACACCTTGTAGTCGCCGGAAGTGGCGATGCGTACGGCGCGTGCAAGCGCCTCGGACGTGACGCCAAGATCGCTGGCGCGGGCGAAATCCGGCTTGATATGGACTTCGGGTTTCTGCAGGCTGGCTGTCGAGGTGATGTAGCCGATGCCCTTGAGTCCGCGCAAATCATTTTCGACCTCGCGTGAGGCCATGCTCAGCGATTCGGCATCGTCGCCACCGAGAACGACGCGAAGCACCGCACCGGGTGCGCCGGACAATATTGCGAAACGTGCGCCCGGTAGCTCGCGCAGCTTTGCGCGCACGAGGTTTTCGACTTCACCCTGGCGCAAGGTGCGATCCTTGCGAGGCTTGAGACGGACGATCAGTGTCGCCTTGCGCGTATCGATATTGGCAGCACCGGTCGGGGTTTCCGGGTAGGCATCGGTCGACGCGCCGACGTTAGCCAGAACGCTTTCGACCTCGGGAATCGAGCGCAGCAATTCGGTGGCTTTCGTTGACGATTGCTGCGTATCGGCGAGCGTGCTGCCGGGTGGCAGTTCGAGAACCATGGTGATCAGCGCACGGTCTTCGGTCGGCAGGAAGCCGGTCGGCAGGAGCGGCGTCAAGGCAAGCGAACCGACCAGAAATACAAAGGCGGCGGCAATCGTGGTCTTGCGATGCGTCAGACACCAACGCGCCCAGCCAAGATAGCGCTGCATGAGTGCAGGCTCTTTTTCTTCATGGCGCGGCGGCTTCATGATGTAGGCCGCCATCATCGGCGTGAGCAGGCGTGCGACGAGTAGCGAGGTCATCACGGCGATCGTCGCGGTAATGCCGAAGGGGGCAAAATATTTGCCGGGAATGCCACCGATGAAGGCGGCGGGAAGAAATACGGCAGCCAGCGTCAGCGAGGTGGCGACCACGGCGAGTCCGATTTCCTCGGCAGCCTCCATCGCCGCATGGTAGGGCGATTTGCCCATGCGCAGGTGGCGTGAGATGTTTTCGATTTCGACAATGGCATCGTCGACCAGTACGCCGACGACAAGCGAAATCGCCAGCATGGTCATGGTGTCGAGGGTGTAGCCGAGCAGATCCATGCCGAGGAAAGTTGGAATAATCGATAGCGGCAGTGCTGTCGTGGTGACCAACGTGGCGCGCCAGTCACGCAGGAACCACCAGACGATGAAGATGGCGAGGAGCGCACCTTCAAAAAGCAGATCCATTGAGCCGTGATAGTTGTCGAAGGTCGGCTGGTAGGTGTTGTAGACTTCATGAATACGGACGTCCGGATGCTCGACCTTGAACTTTTCGATGGCGGCATGCACGGCGTCGGCGACGGCGACTTCGGTGCTGCTCTTGCTGCGTGAAAGCTCGAAGGCAACCACTGGCTTGCCGTTGAACAAGGCAATCGAGTTCGGATCGGCGAATTTGTCGCTGATGTTTGCAATATCCGACAGACGCACGGTGCGGCCGTCAGCAAGCGGAATGTCGAGTGCGGCAATTTCGGCGGTCGTGCCTACTGCACCGAGTGTGCGAAAAGTCTGCACACCGCCGCCGACATCGGCGCGGCCGCCGGAGGAATTCTGCTGTACCCGCTTGAGCTGATACGAGATATCACTGGCACTGACGCCCAGCGCCGTCATACGTACAGGGTCAAGGTTGATGCGCACTTCACGGTCGACACCACCGAGACGGACAAACTTGCCGATGCCGGAAACGCCCAGCATTGCGCGCGAAATTTCGTTGTCGACAAACCAGGAAAGATCCTGCATGTCCATCGTGGACGATTCGACGGTGTAGGCCAGCAGTGGTGCGCCAGCAGTCGTCAGCTTCGAAGCCACCGGCGGGGAAGTCATTTCCTGCGGCAACTCCGTACGGATGCTGTCCACGGCGTTGCGTACTTCACTGAGTGCAATGTCGACATTTTTGTCGATCTTGAATTCGATGACAAAGCTGACCACGCCATCGACAATCACTGTACGCATGTGGCGGATCATCGAGATCGGCGCGATGGCGTTTTCGATCTTGCGCGCCACTTCGGATTCCAGTTGCGACGGTGCCATGCCTTCCTGCGTGGCGGTGATCATGATGATCGGCAAATCAACGGTCGGATAAATCTGGATGCCGAGACGATGAAAGCTGAACAGGCCGAGCAGCGTCAGCCAGGTGAACAGCAATATCGCTGGAACCGGATTGCGAATCGACAGGCTGGAGATATTCATTTCGCCAACACTTTCGCATCGGCGGCGGCGACCTGGACGTGATCGCCCTGATTGAGGAATGCACCACCGCTGATGACGATGCGTGCGGAAGCATTGAGGCCACCGAGAATCTCCACAGCATTTTCG
>DAOLZE010000132.1:0-6392 GCA_035426125.1 Rhodocyclaceae bacterium | reverse complement strand
TCAATATTACTCCTATATTTCTAGTATTGTCGAAATGATGTACGCAGCCTACTTGGCCTCAGTGCATTATTGGGACACGGATATACGGTAGACAATCGTGCGCAGCCAGAAATGGCTACTTTCGGAGTCTTTCGACGCCGAGTTCCGCCCATAGCCATGCAAAATCGTAGGTTGCCATTGGATCATTGGGGTCAGGTTGTTGTCCGGAGTGATTTTCGATGAACTTGAGCCATTCGACGAGCATTTTACGGCCCTTTGCAGTTTTGGTCGCTTGACGTGGCGTTTGATCATTGAGCATGCCCACTGGTTGATCGAGCGTTTCGCGGTAGTGCCGGTCCATGGTCTGGTGAATGATCTCGGTTGCAATTTCGGGCGGAAAAGCCGCTTCTTCGGGTGCGCGTTGCCTTTGATCGTGCATGGCCTGTTCGACGGTTTCGATTTCGGTCAGCGGTTTGCCCACCATGTTGCCGACCAAAGACATGATCACCGTTATGCCTTCTTGCGCGCGCTGTGCCGAATTGACGGCGAGCAAGAGGGTGCGGCCTTTGATTTCCACCGTCCCATAAACGGTCTGGCCATTGTCCATCGTCGTGCTCATCGCTAAAGTGCCGGAGCCTTTGGCGCGAGGCAACGAACCATTTGACGGTTTCAGCCAGTTCCAGAAGTGGTCGGATTCGGGCGAAAATTCCGGATGCCCATTGATCTGGGTTGCAACGTCGGCGGGTGACGCGCTTTTCACAAGCCGGAAGCGGACCTTGTGGAACATCAGTTCGTCACCATCGCTGTTCTGGATGGCGGGCCGCCGGAGGCCGAGCGCCTTGGGCAGGACATCATAGAGCCAGCCAATGGTGAAGAGGTGGGCGATGGTCGCCAGTGTGTCTTCATCGATATCAAGGGGACCGGATTTTCGTCGTTTGCCTTCGGCTTTGCGCAATCCCGTCAAAAGTGTGTCAGCGCCTTCGGCTGAGAAAGGCAGCAGTGCGCCCGATAAGACATGTCCTTTGCGTTCCGGGACGATCCTTGCCGATATCTTGTCCCATTGCTTGAGCGTTTGCGTGGCGGTCCGTTCGCTTACCCGGATTGGTTCACCGCCCCGCACCAGATCGCGGGCAAGGAAGGATACCCCCGGGATGACATCGCTGACCTCGTAAAGGCTGCACACGGAATCACGCAGCGCGCGCATATAGGCTTTGGCGGGTGCGGACTCGTTCCAGCCCCGACGCTTGAGATAATCGTCAACCAGATTGATACCATCGGGCTCAAAGCGGCGGGTCATCAGGTCTTCGAGGGCACAGCCAAACAGAAGTCCTTCATAGTGATCGCCAAGAATGTCGCCGATTTCCTCGAACTCGACGCCAAACTCTTCCTGAGCAAGGCCAACATGCTCGGCCATCGCGTCTTCCAGCGCATCGCGCCAATCCTCGCGCAAAGTGAACTTGATCAGGCGGGAGAGATCATAGCCGGACTTCATGTTCCCTCGTCTCCCCGCGTGCACCACTTCACCCTTCGCTCGCCAAAAACTTCAACGGTCGGTGATGGGAATGTCTCATCTGCAAATAATCCGGCAGGGATCGATATAGTGCCGGGCCTCATTTCGACAAAATAATACGCCACCGACCCGCACTCTGGGCAGAAGTGATACCGATTGGTCCTGTTGGTATCGGTCGTCCGTTCGAAGCTACTGGAATTACCGGATATAGTCACCTTTGCTTCATCCCAAGTCGCATTCCATGCGAATGCGCTGCCGGTGCGGCGCTTGCACGCATTACAGTGGCAAACAGACACACGCTGGGGTGGACCAGCGCAAATCGCCGAGAGCTGTCCACAATTACACCGGGCTTCGCGCGATTTCTCGGTCATTTGTCACGTCTTGGGCTGAATGAATATTTCATATGCACGGCGACGGTCCCGAGATCGTGGTGGGTTTCTTTCTCAAATTCATACCCCAATCGCTCATACAGTGCGATGTTCGATGTCATGAGTTTGTTGGTATAAAGACGCGTTCCAGCCAAACCGGACAAGCGCGCGATCTCCTCGGCGTGGCGCATCAGCGTGAACCCATGGCCTTGGCCTTGCCGTTCAGGCTCGACCGCAACATTGACGATCATCAGTTCGTCGCCCTCCGCAACAGTTTCGACAAGACCGATCAACCGCCCCTGGTCGACCAGCAAGTCGAAGCGGTGATCGGCAAAAGCTTGGTTATAATCTGCTGTCATCGGCCGAGGCGGTCTGGGTGTAATCTCGACCCATTTGGTGTAGGCGCGGATCGTCAATGTCCGGATGTCGGCGATATCCTCCTCTACCGCGCGCCGGATGATTGGGTCAGCCATGGCGCACCAGTGCGACAATCCGTGATACGGTGGGCTGGCTCACGCCGAAAATACGTGCCATTTCAGCGGCAGATTTGCGGCCCGAGATCACGCTTTCGGCAATCTCCGCACGCTGTTTGGCGTTGAGCTTGGGGCGGCGACCGCCAATTCGGCCTTCCGAACGGGCTTGGTCGAGACCTGCCTTGGTCCGCTCACGTATCATCGCACGCTCGAATTCTGCGAAACTGCCAACCATCTGCATCATCATCCGGCCTGCCGGAGTGGTCGTGTCGATGCTTTCGGTGAGCGAACGAAACCCGGCATTGGCACCTTCGATCCGGTCGAGCAGATGCAGCAGATCTTTGAGCGATCGGGATAGCCGGTCCAGTTTCCAGACAACAATGACATCGCCTTTGCGGAGCTGGTCGAGCATCCGGTGCAATTCAGGCCTATCCCAGCGCCCACCGCTGGCCGCCTCTTCAAAGACCCGCGTGCACCCAGCCTCCTTGAGAGCACGTAGCTGCATGGCCGTGCTTTGGTTATCACCTTTGGAGATGCGGGCGTAGCCGATCAAAAATGGTGGGGAGTTCATGTTGAAGAAAAGCCTTCAGCTAACTTCGGCAAGTCCACCTCCTCTAACCAGGGCACATCATGCGAGGTCCAGATATGGACGACCGGTCGCATTCCAGGATCCGAGTCGAGTGTCGCAACGCGCAAAATAAATTCATCTAGTCCACTTTTCTCAGAGACAATGTGCGACCCACAACGCTTGCAGAAATGACGAATTTTGCCCGGTGAGGACTCGTAGCCCGCAACGGACTCACGCCCTAACAGCCAACGGAAATGTTCGCGCCTAACTCTCGCGGTCGGCGCCGATGCGGCAGCATGTGCCTTCTGACAGGTAAGACAGTGACAAAATCCAATCGGGCTGGCCAGCCTATCGATTTCATATCGCACTGCGCCGCACAGACAGCTGCCTTCAGTCGCCACAACCAGCTCCGCATTCACAAACGGTCGTTTTTGAAAGACTGATCAATGCTGCCTGTCGCAGCATGATTGCGTCTTTCAAAATCCTCTTTCAAAACTGTAGCGAATGGAAAGACGTTTGTGAAGGGATTCGGACATGCCAGCGCGCATTCCCATGACGGCCAAACAGCGGGAGGCTTTGCTCGCGCTGCCAATGACCGAGGAGGAGGTCATTGCACACCACAGCCTCGACGAAAATGAGCGTGCGGCAATCGCCCGATTGCGTTCGCCGGCCAACCAACTGGGCTATGCCTTGCAGCTATGCTGTCTTCGCTTTCCGGGGCGATACCTTCGCCGAGGCGAATTGCTCCCTGCGATCATGCTCGATCATGTTGCCGAGCAGATTGACGTCGATGCCGACGTCATTGCTGACTTCGCCAAACGCGGACCCACCCGATATGAACAATTGGCCTCGATCAAGCGGAACCATGGATTTGTTGATCTGACGCATCCCGTTCGCGCTGAACTCAAGCAGTGGCTCGAAGCCGAGGCATTGTCCTGCACCGATGGCCGTCTTCTGCTCGAACGCCTGATCGCGAGAATGCGTGAACGAAAAATCATCATTCCCGGCGTCAGCGTCATCGAGCGATTGACAGCGTCGGCGATGCACGCTGCCGATGCCAAAGTTGCTTCTGAGATTCTGGCCCAGCTCAATACGGAGCAAAAGGCGAAGTTGAATGCGGTGCTGGACGACAAGACCCATGCCCAGCAGAGCCGATTGAGCTGGCTGCGCGAGCCGCCGATCCGCGTCGGTGCGCGGGGACTGTTCGAACTTCTCGACAAAATCGACTATATCCGCAGGTTAGGGATCGGCGAGCTGGCGCTTCCCGATTATCTCAAGCTGCGGCTTTCCCAGTTGGCGCGTGAGGGCGTGCGGTATACCGCGCAAGCGTTGCAGCAAATGACGCTTCCGCGCCGGATGGCTACATTGGTGGCCACCATCGGTGAGCTGGAAGCAACCCTTACCGATGCAGCTCTGGCGATGTTCGGCTCACTCGTCGGTCGAGCCCATCTTCGGGCGCGCAAGCGGCTTGAAGAAACCCTCCTGGCATCCGCTGATCAGGGCCGAGAACGCCTGGTCCGCATTGCGGATGTTTTGGGTGCGATGGCAAAGGCTATTCGCAAGGGTGACGATGTTGAAGCAGCGGTTACCGCTGTCGCCAGCCTCGATCTGATCGAAGCCGATGCACTTCTGATCAAGCGCACAACAAAGCCTGGTCGGCCTGACGCCACTGGAGAACTTGCACCTGAATACAAGATATTCAAACAGGTTGGCAGCCGTTTCCTGCGCAGTTTTACGTTCGAAGGTCGGCGCGCGACAGCACCGTTGCGCACCGCGATCGGCCTTTTGATCGAACTCGATGGCAATTGGCGCAAAGCCTTGCCGGCGGACATTCCGCTTGGGCATATTGAACGCCGCTGGCAGCGCCATCTGTTCGCCGACGGCAAGATTGAACGCACCTACTGGGAGCTTGCGACCTATTTTGCAGTATCGAGCGCGTTGGCGTCCGGCGATCTGTGGGTGCCATCATCGAGGATGCACCGCGCATTGGAAGAATTGTTGCAGCCCGCCACGGTAACAGGCGTCACCGCTTTGCCCGTTATTTCCAAGCCATCTTTTGACCAGTGGTTCGAAGAACGGTCGGCGCAGCTGGATCGGGCACTATTGTCCACCATGAACGGGCTGTCCGGGAAGGATGCGTCGCTATTCTCTGGTGACCGCCTCCGGTTTCCGAAAATGCCGAAGGAAGACGCGGATGATAGTGAGGAAACCCGTGATCTCGCGGTTCGGACTTACCGCATCCTGCCCACAGTACGGATTACAGATGTTCTGTCACAGGTCGCGAAGTGGACGGGCTTTACTGATCATTTCAGTCATGTCTCAACCGGCGTCCCGCCCAGTGACCAGAACGGCTTTCTGGCAGCCTTGATTGCCGAAGCCACCAACCTTGGCCTGTCCCGCATGGCTGACATTTGCGGGGTCGCATCGCGCAGGGCGCTGCTTAGGATGCAGACCTGGCACATGCGCGAAGACACATTCCGCGCCGCCTTGGGTGCACTCACCGACGCGATTCATGCCGAGCCAATGGCGGCATGGTTTGGGGAAGGTTGGCGCGCTTCTGCCGATGGCCAGCATTTCTACCTCGGCGGGCCAGGGGAAAGCGGAGGCACCGTCAATGCCCATTATGGCCGCGATCCGATCATCAAGATCTACACCACCATAACGGATCGTTACGCGCCGCTCCATCAGACCGTGATTGCGGGCACCGCTGGCGAGGCCATTCACGCGCTTGACGGAATTCTCGGCCATGAAAGTTCAGCCGAAATCTCTGCCCTTCATGTCGATGGCGGCGGGGTGTCTGACATCGTGTTTTCTGTGATGCATCTGCTCGGCCTGAACTTTGAGCCGCGCATTCCACGGCTATCCGACAGAAAGCTCTACGCCTTCGAGCCACGCGCCCGATATGGGAAGCTCGCCCCGCTCTTCGGGCAACGGCTTGATGAAAATCTCATCCGGAGCCACTGGGATGACATCCATCAGGTCGTGACCGCCATGCGGAACAAGGTGGTCACCCCGTCGCTGATCCTGAAAAAGCTCTCTGCCTATAAACAGCAGAACAGTCTGGCCGCCGCGATGCGCGAGGTTGGCCGGATCGAGCGCACCTTGTTTACCTTGCGGTGGTTTGAAGACCCAGAGCTGCGGAAACTGGTCACAGCGGAACTCAACAAGGGCGAATCCCGCAATACGCTTGCACGGGCGGTTGCCTTTCACAGGCTTGGCCGTTTTCGTGATCGTGGCACCGAGAACCAGCAGATCAGGGCTGCTGCCGTGAACCTCGTCACCGCTGCGATCATCCTGTTCAATTGCCGCTATCTGGGCCGCGCTGTCGAGAAGCTTGGCAATTCTGCTGGGGCAGATACTGGCGCAAGCTACAGCCAGATCTCGCCACTCGGTTGGGATCATATCAACCTGACTGGCGACTACATCTTTAGCGATAATGCCCAGCTCGATGATGACGGATTTTTGCCCCTACGGCTTGGCCGGGAATGATGGAC
>DAOLZE010000131.1:0-6432 GCA_035426125.1 Rhodocyclaceae bacterium | reverse complement strand
AAAGAACAACAAAAAACCTGGCAAATTTTTGCCTTGTCAGTGACTCGTGCCTTCCGAGCGATTGATCTTGTTGTAGACATTGTATTTCCCCACGGGCTTGGAGGCGGGGATGCGTTTGACTTCCTTCAGGGTGACGGCATCGAATACGATGATGGCGCCGTCATTTTCCATGAGGCTTGCCAGAACGTAGCGACCATCCCGGGTGAACTCGACATGCGCCAGCGTCTTGCCGGGTACGGGACGTAGTTCTGCGACGACTGCCAGTGTCTGTTTGTCGATGACCTGAAGCGTATCCTTGTGCGGACTCATCATCGAATCGACCCAGGCATAGCGGCTATTCTCGTGGCTGCGCATGAAAAATCCGGGGCCGAGAGTGGGAATCTGCTTCAGCAATTTCCAGTCGTGCATGTCAATTACACTGACCAGCCCTTCCTTGAGATTGGGTGTGGCCAGCACCGTGCGGCCCTGCCACTCCCAGGTGATCCCGGAGCCGAGATGCGGCATGCCGGACAATTCGATGTCGGCGATCTTGCGGCGGATATCCAGATTGATGACCTGTCCCTTGCCAGCCTCCCGAGAAGCGCCAATCACATAGCGATATGACGAGTCAAAAAAGAAATCGTCCAGAACATCGTCAAGTGCTGTGCGTCGCGGGTTGAATTGCCCCGGCTTGGCCACGGCTTCGGCCATCTTGTAGTCATGCACATATCCGTCAAAGATCGGTGCGGCGGCTGGATCGTAGCTGATCTCCCAAAGTTCGTTGATGTCCTTCATGGCTGCAACAAAGCTCTTGCGCGGTGCAGCGTCATACACTGCCGAGACGCGTGAGGTCTTGTCGCCCTGCAGATTGCGCGCTTCGAGTGTTTTGATCGGCTTGAGTTCGGCATCCAGCAGCACCAGATTTTGCGGCAGGTAATTCGCTGCGATGACATATTTGCCATCGTCGGAAACTGCGATATTGCGGGTATTGATGCCGACGCGGATTTCAGCCAGAAGCTTCAGGTTCCACAGATCGAACTTGGAGACCCATCCATCGCGTGAGGCAAAGAATACATAGCGGCCATCCGGTGTGAACTTCGGCCCACCATGCAGTGCGTAGCGCGAGGGAAAACGATAAATACGTTCCAGCTTGTCGCCATCGAGAATCGAAACAT
Organism: Rhodocyclaceae bacterium; assembly: GCA_035426125.1. GTDB lineage: Bacteria > Pseudomonadota > Gammaproteobacteria > Burkholderiales > Rhodocyclaceae > Sterolibacterium. The sequence goes on along the minus strand of DAOLZE010000131.1, from coordinate 5,278 downwards.
GATGGTCGCCAGCCTCCACGACCACGAACAGGTTGAGCATGTCGGCTTTGAATGCCGGATGATCGGGCAGGCTGCCAGGTGCGAAATAAACAATGCGCGAAGCGGCCATCTGCGCGTCAGACCAGGTCGGCGGCGGCGTTACGGGCGTGTAGATCCAGTCGACGAGCTGCTGGATTTCCTCCGGCTTGAGCTTGTCGCCGAAGCCCTGCATCTGCGTAGCGGTGCGTCCCTCACGGACGACTTTGAGTGCCTCGGTCTTGCGCAGACGTTCGAGGTTTTCCGGCATCAGTGCCGGGCCCATGATGCCGAGCCGGTCTGTGCCATGACAGGAAGCGCAATGCGTCTGGAAGAGTGCGGCAGGCGTCGCGGGTTCTGCGAGGCTGACCTGGCACGCGCCAACCATCGCCAGCGAGAGAAGAGCGCGGTGCAGATCGTGGGGTCGATCAAATAGATTGCGTCGATTGAGTCGATTCAGTATGCGTTCCAGCAGCTTCATGCTCTGCCATGTCTTCATGATGTTTTCCCCTTGCGTGACCATGGTGTCACCTGTAGTCGTTCGCCAGTCGCTGTGATGCCGATTTCCTCGTCGGTCAGATAGCAGCCGGGATCTTCCTGCCAGGGATCGCCGCTCACCTGCTGGGCGCGCACGCGCGTGTTGCCACCGCAGATATCGAAATAGGCACAGGCACCACAGCGTCCCTTGACGATGCGTGGACGTGCCTTCAGGCCGGCCATCAGCGGATCGGAGGTGTCCAGCCAGATCTCCGAGAACGGCCGCTCGCGGATGTTGCCGAGGTTGTGATGCCACCACATCGTGTCCGGATGTACGTTACCGAGATTGTCGATGTTGGCAACATTTACACCGCTCGAATTGCCGCCCCATTGCGTCAGCTTGGCGTGGATGTGGGCCTCTTGTTCGGGGAAGTGCCGGCGTACCCAGTGCAGCATGTACACGCCATCGGCATCGTTGTTGCCGGTGGTGAATTCCTTTTGCAGACCGCGTTGCAGATAGGTCAGGCAGGTGTCGAAGAGCAGATCCATCGATTCGCGCGTCATGCGGTGATGCGCGTCGTCCTCGCGGTTCTTGTTGCCGCGTCCGGCGTAGTTGAGGTGGGAGAAATAGAAGCGGTCGATATCTTCTTCCTCGATCAGCCTGAGCAGCGCCGGCAGGTCGTGGGCGTTGTCTTGCGTCATGGTGTAACGCACCCCGACCTTGAGGCCGAGATCGCGGCACAGGCGGATGCCGGCCAGCGAAGCATTGAAAGCACCGTCCATGCGGCGGAACTTGTCGTGCGTTTCATGCATACCGTCGAGGCTGACACCGACGTAGTCAAAATTGCACTCGGCGATGGCGTCGATATTGTGCTTGTCGATCAAGGTGCCGTTCGATGACAGACCGACGTAGAAGCCCATGCTCTTGGCACGTTTGGCGATATCGAAGATATCCGGCCGCAGCAGCGGCTCGCCGCCGGAAAGAATCAGTACCGGGACGCGAAAGCGTTTGAGATCATCCATCACGGTAAACACTTCGTTGGTACTCAACTCGCCGGGGAAATCCTCGTCGGCGGAAATCGAATAGCAGTGTTTGCAGGTGAGATTGCAGCGGCGGATCAGGTTCCAGATCACCACCGGGGCGGGCGGATCACGTTTCTCCGTGAGCGGCGTCGGGGTGAGAATTTCCTGGAGGTACTGGGTAATGCGAAACATGGCGATATCCTTACAACCCTTCCATCTTTCACAAAGCGGGAGAGGGGAGGGGGAGGTTTAGAAGTAGTGGGGAGCAGGCAGCAGACATGCGCAAGACTCTAGCCGCGTGTGACTCGGTTGCTTTCATATTAGTTCAATCGGTGAAGCGTAAACCGGTTTTCTTGAGAATGCGCGAGCTGTACAACACGTCATGTGCGCGACATTCTTCGCCGAGCAGGGCGGCGATTTGCGCAACCTTCTGCGCCACTTCCGCGCGGTCGCGGCCATGCACCATGGCGAACAGGTTGTACGGCCAGTCCGGCAGGCTGCGTGGGCGCTGGTAGCAGTGGGTGACGAATTCGAGCTGACCGATCTGTGTGCCCAGTTTATCGATACGCGCATCCGCAACATCCCACACCGACATGCCGTTCGCGGTGTAGCCGATGGCGTAATGATTCGGCACTGCGCCGATGCGACGGATCGCTCCGCACTCCAGCAGGCGGGTGAGGCGCGTCTGAATGTCGGCGGCGGTTGTGCCAAGCTGCTGCGCCAGCGCGTCGTAAGGCCTTGAGACCAGCGGCAGGCCGGCCTGAGTGGCTTTGATCAGGCGGCGATCCACCTCATCGATCTGCGTGATTTCATTCATGCCTGTAACTTCATTTCAACGAAATATTCGCGCAACTTTGGAAAGGCATACACCGGCAGTTTGGTCGCCGCCTCGATTTTGGCAATTGTCTGCTCGATGCCGGCAGGCGTTTCCGTGGCAATCACGAACCACATGTTGAGGCGATGTTCGCGCCGATAGTTGTGCGCGATTTCGGGCAGGGCATTCACCTGCTGCACAACTGTATCGAAACATTCTTCAGGGACTGCCAGCGCTGCCAGGACGAAGGCACCGCCGATACGTTCGACCTGGAACATCGGTCCGAAGCGCGTCAACACGCGGCTGTCGAGCATGGCCTGAAGGCGGCGGAGCAGTTCGCCTTCATTCAGCCCAAGCGATTCGGCAACGGCGCGATAGGGCTCGTCGCAGAGCGGAAAATCTCCCTGCAGCGCATTGATGATGCGTCGATCGGTAGCGTCGATCACTGCCTTCGTTGCCGGCAGCTCAGACATGTTCGACTCCGCTACTCGCTGCGTAATGCGCGCCGCGCTGTTTGTAGCGACGCAGCGAGAACAGGACCGCGTGCGGGTACATCTTCGCCGTCAGTCCGGTGCGCTGATTGATCTGCGCGATGAGTCGCTTGACCTCGCCACGTTCGCGGCCATGCACCATGCAGTACAGGTTGTACGGCCAGTCCGGCAGATGTCGGGCGCGCCGATAACAGAGGGTGACGCCGGGCATCTCCGCCAGATGTCGGCCGATGGCGGAAGCAGCCTCATCCGGAACATCCCAGACGCACATTGCATTCGCCGTGTAACCCAGTTCATGGTGGCGCACCACGACGCCAAAACGCTTGATCAGTCGTGTATCCAGCCACATCTGCAAGTGGTGCAGCACCTCGGCTTCGCGCATGTCGGCGCGTGCGGCCAGGCTGGCGTAGGGACGCGTTTCGAGCGACAGTCCATCCTGCAACGCCGCCATCAGCTTCTGCTCAGCTGGAGATAAGGCTGCAATTCCATCGGGTTGTGGTTTTCCCGGTGCAGTTATTTTCGGTTCGGCGGCACCGGTCAGATCGAAACCAAGGTCGATATGAAACTCTTCCAGCAGCGGCAGACGGATCAAGGGGCAGCCGGTCGTTGCGGCGATGTCGGCAATCGTTCGGTCAAGATGTGCGGTATTCGGCGCGGTGGCGACGAACCAGAGGTTCCAGGTATTTTCGCGCTCGTAGTTGTGATTGACCTCTGCATAAGCGCTGACCTGGTCGGCTACAGCATCGAGCTGTTCGGCCGGTACCGCCAGCGCTGCCAGGGTACTGGCGCCAATGCGGCGCGGCGAAAAAACTGCGCCAACACGACTGATCACACCTTGCGCATGCAGTTGTCGCAGCGTCGTGAGTACGCCGTCTTCGGTGACATTCAAGCGCCGCGCCAGCTCGGCATACGGTGCCACCTCAAGCGGAAAGTCGCGCTGGAATTCGTTGAGCAGGCGGAATTCAAGTTTCTCGTTCAAAAGCCGACCTTTGCCGCGCGTGAGGTGAAGAATATGCCGGAGGGTGCATTTACCGGAATCTCGCCGATGCGGGCGAAGCTGGCCGTGTCATAAATACCGACCTTGTTGTCGTCGCGTGCCGAAATCCACACGGCTTCGCCGCGCGGTGTGAATTCGAGATGCAGCACTGCCTTACCGGGCTCCAGCGTCTTGATCAGCGAATTGCTCAGTGTGTCGATCACCTGTACCCAGCCGTTGTCCGGGAAAGCGAAATTGACCCACACCTGGCGACCATCCGGTTGCGCCATGACAAACACTGGCTGGCCTTTCACCGGAATGCGGTCGACTTCCAGCCACGTCGTCGTATCGACCACCAGCACTTCATGGCGGCCAACCGCTGGCAGATAAGCACGGTTGCCCGCCACCGACCAGCCGCGCAGATGTGGCATCTTGAAGACCGGCAACTTTTCTTCGCCGCGCCCGTAGTTGGCGAGAATCTTGCGCGCACCCAGTTCTGGTTTCCACAGATCGACCAGTGCAACACCATCCTCGCCGAACAGCCCGGCCAGATAGAAGCGACCGTTGGGCGTTACCAGCCCATCGTAGGGTTGCTTGCCGATGTTGTGGAACTTCGTCAGCTTCGGCTGCTTCGGTTCGGCGAGATCGGCCACCCAGATTTCGCCGGCATCGAACAACGCATAGGCAAAGCGGTTACCCGGCAGATCGGCGAGGCCAACCACCTTGGAACGTTTGCCTTCGCTGCCATACTCCGAAGGAATATCGGCGAGCAACTCCAGCGTCCGTGCATCGAATACCTTGATTCCGCCCGGTTCGTAATTTTGTGTCACCACCAGCCGGCCATCCTGCGAAATTGCGCCGCCGATGCTGTTGCCGGCTTGCATGATGCGCCGTTCGATCCGCTGCGACAGAAGGTCTACTTTCGATAGTCCGCCATCGCGACCGAAGACATATGCATATCGGGTGTCGCGCGAAAACACCACCGAAGCATGGGACAGATCGCCGAGGCCTTCAACCGTGGCCAGAACGGCGAGGGCGCTGTTGTCGATGATGGCAACGCGTCCACTGGCGCGTTCGATGATGACGCCAAGATCGCCGGTGCCGCGCAGCGTTTGTTGTGCGCAGCCGGATAACAGCAATGCAAGGAAAATGCATGCGCCAATGAAGCCGATGGATTTTGTAGTGTCGGGTTTTTTCAAATGCATTGAGCGGCACCCCTGGAGAAAATTATTGTGCATCCTGCGGGAATCCTGCGAGCAGTTTTGTGATGATCCATTCTGCATCCGCTTCACTGAGGATGGTTTTCCATGCGGGCATGGCTGTGCCGGGGCGGCCATGCAATACGGTCGCGACCAGACTGGATGCTGGTTTGTCGCGCAGATTTTCGGGCAGTAACGGCGAGCCAAGTCCGCCTTTCAGCGTCATGCCGTGGCATGCGCCGCAGTCCTGGGTGGTGTTCGGATGATCCCCGCGCGGCTTGCC
>DAOLZE010000130.1:0-6487 GCA_035426125.1 Rhodocyclaceae bacterium | reverse complement strand
CAACAGCTTCGGCCACCAAGGCCGATGCAAGCACCTCCACGGTTGATTTCGACTTCGATCTGGGCGGCGGATCATCTGCATTGGCGGCCGATCAAACCCAGAAACTTGACGCGCCCTTGGCACAGGCTGCCGATGGAGGCAATCTCATCGATTTCGATATTGCAGCGCCAGCACCCGCCAGTACGAATAACGGGCCAGCAAGCACCGCTGAACCAGACTTCGATATCTCTCTGGAAATGCCGGATGAAACCGCAGCACCAAGCTTGGCACCTTCGGTACAGTCTGTCGATCTTGCATCGATCAATCTTGACCTGGATGGCGGTGCTGCCGAAGCATCTGGTGCCGACGATGCAGGATCCCAGGATGTGGAAACCAAGCTCGAATTGGCGCAAGCCTACGAAGAGATGGGCGACAAGGATGGTGCACGGGAATTGCTTCAGGAAGTTCTTAACGAGGGCAATGCCCGGCAACAAGCGGCTGCCCGAGGCAAACTCGACAAACTCGGCTGAACAGCCGGGTGTTGACAAGGGTTGACAAGGCTGGTGCCCGCTGGGCGCCAGCCGTTTTTTTGACCCAAGCATGACGCTGCATCCCGCAACCCTACTCCTCAGCTGGCTATCGTTTGCCATCGCGCTGCAATGGCTGTCGCTTCCGATACTTCTGGGTACGATGCTCATCATCTTTCCCACAGCCTGGTATTTTGCGCAACGACGTTGTCGGCTACTGCTGCGTCGTGCCCGCTGGCTGCTGGTCTCAATCGCCCTGTTGTTTTCCCTGGCAACACCCGGCAGCGCCTTGCCGGAACCGTTCGGCAGCATTGGTCTAACGCATGAAGGGTGCATTGCAGCCGTCACGCATGTGCTGCGGCTGTCCTTACTCCTAGCGCTGTTGGCGCAACTTCTCGAATACCTGGCGATCCCGCAACTGATTGGCGGCCTGTATCTGCTGCTGGCGCCGCTCGGCGAGACGCTTGGCCGCAGCCGGATTGCGCTGCGCTTACTGCTAGTGCTCGAATATGTCGAGCAGCGCGACAAACCGAAACACTGGAGCGACTGGCTTAAACCACAACCAGCCGAAAGTGTTTATCCGCCACTCGAACTGGCAGTGCCGCCACTTACCAGTGTTGATTACACTGTCATGAGCCTGGCTATTACCGGCACCATGTTATTGCTTGCATTGCTTGTCTAGGAAAAAGCGATCGATCTCACTCCGTTCGGACTGAGTCTATCAAAGCCCTTGAGCCAGCATCGCGTGTGTTTTGACAGGCTCAATGCGAACGCACTTGTTCAGCATTTCTCTGGCAGCACCTCTCCAAAATGGGGAATTTGCCACGCCTCGACTCAACCAAGTGAAGGTAAAATCTCCCGGCCAGGATTCAAGTGCGCCGCAAATCCTGAAATAAAACACCTTGCTGTCTGCGCATGGCCAACCGCCGGTACCTGATTGCGTGCACCCTTCTGCGACACCCCAAAAATCGCCATGGGCGAATTGAAAAGGACCCCGGAATGACAACCAATAATTATGATGCCATCGTAATCGGTGCTGGATTCGGCGGCAGCGCCAGCGCCGGACTGCTCGCCAAACGTGGTCTGAAAGTACTTCTGGTCGAGAAAAACAACCTCGCCGGAGGCAAGGCGATGACACTCAACAAGAACGGCTTTACCTATTCGGCATGGCCGGTGATGGGCGCGCCGGTGACGGACAACTGGTGCCAAAAACTCGTCGACACCCTCGGAATTGGCAACCAGATCAAACTGACCTCCTCGGAATCCGGCAGCTATTACAAGACCCCGCAGGGTGCCTACGAGCCGATGCCGAAGATGGATGGCAGCGTCGATCCCTTCGTCCTTTTCAACTGGCTGGGCATGTCAGGTGACGATTGCGACAAGGCGCTGGGCTTTTTCGGCGCACTGACCATGATGCCACCGGAGACCATCGACAGCTACGAAGGTACCGATTTCGACAGTTTCATCAAGGCCGCCGATCTGCCTCGCTCGCTGTATTCATTCATCGTCAGCCTGTGTCTCGACGGCATGTACATGGTACCGGTCGACCAACTTGATGCTGCGGAAGCCATCTATGGCATCCAGGACATCTTCCTGCGCGGCGGCGGCCTGTTCTGCATCGGCGGCTACGGCAAGCTTGCCGAAGGCTGTCTTGAGTCGGTGCGCAAACACGGCAGTACGGTGATGATGGCCACCCGCGTCAACAAGATCCTCATCGAGCAGGGCAAGGTTGTCGGCATCGAAACCAAGGAAGGCGAGACCTTCAGGGCTCCGATCGTCATCAGTAACGTCGGCATCCAGCCGACCGTTCTGAAGCTGGCGGGCGAAACAAATTTCCCTGCTGATTACGTCAATCGCGTCAAGGCTCTGGTGCCTTCCAACTCGCTGCTCGGCTACCGTTATTTTCTCAGCAAACCGATCACCGACAAGGGCTTCGGCGTGGTGTTTTCCCAGACAAGCCCTTGGAGTGCCGAGCGCCTCAAGGCGGCCGATGCGGGCAATGCCTCGCGTGAAGGTGTGCTGTATTTTGAAGTGCCGAACAACTACGATGCGGATGCAGCGCCGGCCGGCAAGCAGGTGATCGTCACCGGGTCCTTCTGCCCGCCCGATCCCGACATGAGCAAGGAATCGATCAAGGCGTGGGCCGATGCCGGCGAAGAAATATTCTTCGGCCTGTTCCCGCAGGCACGCGGCCTGATCGAAGAAAAAGATATGTACACCACCAGGAGCGTCTCCAACGCCACGCGCGATGCCACTATGCCGGGAACCGGCGGCGAGACCATCGGCCTCGCACAGATCGTCGGCCAGTGCGGCAAGAGCAAGCCGTCGATCCAGACGCCGGTAGACGGGCTGTTCATCGTCGGCTGCGATGCCGGCGCGCGCGGCGTCGGCACCCAGCAGGCAATTCAGTCGGGCTTCATCGTGGCGGATGCCGTGACGGCGATCCATCAGTCGCGGAAAAATTAAGGGATTTGCAGGGAGAAGAAACCCCACCACACGGGGTCGGATGGTATCTGCGGATATTGTCCGATCCCGTGTGTTTGCACGCTGCTGAAATGGATATCGGCTATCATTGACGGCTGCCGTCCAGTGTGGCGCCCCAAGCAATTATCTTATTGGAGACCTTCATGGCTTCATCTCCCGACGACGTCAGCATGGCGTTGTTCTGCGACTTCGAAAACGTCGCCCTCGGCGTACGCGACGCCAATTATGAGAAATTCGACATCAAGCCGGTGCTCGAACGCCTGCTGCTCAAGGGCAGCATTGTCGTCAAGAAAGCTTACTGCGACTGGGAGCGTTACAAGGGCTTCAAGGCAACGATGCACGAAGCCAATTTCGAGCTGATCGAAATTCCGCATGTACGCCAGTCGGGCAAGAATTCGGCCGACATTCGTCTGGTCGTGGATGCGCTGGATCTTTGTTATACGAAATCCCACGTTAATACATTTGTCATCATCAGCGGTGACTCCGACTTCTCGCCACTGGTCTCCAAGCTGCGCGAGAACGCCAAACAAGTCATCGGCGTCGGCGTCAAGCAATCAACCTCCGATCTACTGGTTGCCAACTGCGACGAATTCATTTTTTATGATGATCTGGTGCGTGAAAGCCGCCGCACAGCCGCACGGCGCGAGACGAAAGAAACGCCGCCGACAAGCAAACGTACGCCAGAAGAGGAAAAGCTGCGCAAGGAGGAACTCGATGCGCGCCGCAATCAGGCCATCGAGATGGCCGTGGAGACCTTTGAGGCGTTGATTTCCGAACGCGGCGACAGCGGCAAGATCTGGGCATCCATGCTGAAGCAGGCGATCAAGCGCCGCAAACCGGATTTCAGCGAGACCAACTACGGCTTCCGTACCTTCGGCAATCTGATCGAGGAGGCGCAAGCGCGTGGCCTGCTCGAATTCGGCCGCGACGAAAAATCGGGTGCTTACGTGTATCGTGGCAGCGGAGTAATCAGTGAGCAGCCAGCGGCAACGGAAATTTCGGTGGAAGCATCGTTGAGCGAAGCGCCTTCAGCCAACGAATCGGCAGCGGAAGAACCCGCACCCAAGGCCGCCCGTAAACCTGCGGCTACCGCGCGCAGCCGCCGTCCGCACAAACGCGAAACACCCGCATAAGCACACTGGCGATTCCCGCCGGGGAAACCGCCAAGTTATTCCAGAATCGACCGCATCATCATTCATCGCACTTCAGCAGGAGAAACTTTCATGATCAGTCCACGCGCCTGTTTTCGTTACTGCCTGATTTCCCTGAGCCTCTTTCTTTCAGCACAAGCCGGCGCGGAAATCATTACGCAGACGATTGAATACCGGCAGGGCGATACCGTGCTCGAAGGCTACCTGGCCTACAACACGTCAGGCCCGGCGCGTAAACCTGGTGTGCTGATCGTCCATGACTGGACGGGATTGGGGTCATATGCAAAAAACCGCGCCGATCAACTTGCGCGGCTTGGTTACGTGGCATTTGCCGCAGACGTCTACGGCAAGGGCGTGCGGCCGAACAACCCGAAGGATGCCGCAGCCACGGCGGCGATCTACAAGAACAACCGTGCCCTGCTCCGCGAACGCATCAAGGCAGCTCTGGACGAATTGCGTCGTCAGCAGATGGTCGATACCGGGAAGATTGCCGCCATCGGTTACTGCTTCGGCGGCACGACGGTGCTCGAACTGGCGCGCTCAGGTGCCGACGTCAGGGGCATCGTCAGTTTCCACGGCGGACTCGACACGCCCAGCCCGCAGGACGCAAAGAATATCCGCAGCAAAGTGCTGGTACTTCACGGTGCCGACGATCCCTATGTTCCGGCAGAACAGGTCAAGGCCTTCGAGGACGAAATGCGCGGCGGAAACGTCGACTGGCAACTGGTGAAATATTCGAAGGCAGTCCATTCCTTCACCAACCCGGACGCCGGCATCGACAATTCCAAGGGAGCGGCCTTCAATGCTGAAGCCGACTACCGCTCCTGGGAAGCGATGAAAAGTTTCTTCAAGGAAATATTTCAGGGATAGCCGCAAGCATCCGGCAGGATGCCGGGCGCAGGCATTCTGTCTGACGCATTATCACAATCCATTTAACATATGACCAGAATCGCCCTGGGAATCGAGTACGACGGCAGTGCCTTTCAGGGCTGGCAGTCACAGCCACATGGCAACAGCGTGCAGGATGCGCTGGAGTTGGCGTTATCGCAGGTAGCCGGTGAGCGGCTGCGCGTGGTCTGCGCCGGACGCACCGATGCCGGAGTGCATGCACTGAGCCAGGTGGCGCATTTCGATTGTTCCGTCGAGCGCCCCGATACGGCCTGGGTACGTGGCAGCAATGCGCTGCTGCCACCGCAGGTTGCGGTACGCTGGGCGCGGACGGTGGATGATCGTTTTCACGCGCGCTTCGATGCAATTTCGCGCAGCTATGCCTACCTGCTGCACAATCATCCGATACGCCCGGCGCTGCTGCATGGTCGCATCGGCTGGCATCACCGGCCTCTCGACACCGACGCCATGCGAATCGCCGCCCAGGCGTTGCGCGGTGAGCACGATTTCTCGGCCTTTCGCGCCGCCGAATGCCAGGCCAAATCGCCGGTGAAGATCATGCATCGCGCCGACGTGCGGCGTCAGGGCGACCTGATCGTTTTCGAATTCCGCGCCAGCGCCTTTCTCCAGCACATGGTGCGCAACATCGTCGGTGCGCTGGTGTATGTCGGTCTCGGTCGCCAGCCACCGGCATCCATCGCTGAACTGCTCGCTGGCCGTGACCGCACGCTGGCCGCACCAACCTTTTCTCCCGCCGGCTTGTATTTTGCCGATGTCGAATATGCGCAGCACTGGAATATCCCTGCGGTGGAAAGTATGATTCCGAATCTGCTTTCTTTCACGCCTAACCCCTCGCCCTTAATCCCTTAAAAACCGTGCCGAACCTGTCCGTAAAACGTACCCGCATCAAGATCTGCGGCATTACTCGCGAGGAAGATCTGCGCGCCGCCATCGAACTCGGCGCCGATGCGCTGGGCTTCGTCTTCTATCCGCCGAGCCCGCGTTTCCTCAGCGACGCGCGCGCTGCCGAACTGGCGCGCGGCATGCCGCCCTTCGTCACGCTGGTCGGCCTGTTCGTCAATGAGGATGCCGCGACGGTGCGCCGCATTCTCAAGCAGATACCGCTGCAACTGTTGCAATTCCACGGCGAAGAGGATGCTGCCTACTGTCGACAGTTCGGCCTGCCCTACATCAAGGCGGCGCGCGTACGGCCGGGGCTCGATTTGTTAGAATACGCAGCTTCGTTCCCCGATGCGCGCGGCCTGCTACTCGATGCCTATGTCGAAGGCTACGGCGGCGTCGGACAAACCTTCGACTGGAATCTGATTCCCCGCAACCTGCCGCTGCCACTAATCCTTTCGGGTGGACTCGACGCCGCCAATGTCGACGATGCGTTACGTACGCTGCGACCATGGGCCGTCGATGTCAGCAGCGGCGTCGAAAGCAGCAAGGGCATCA
>DAOLZE010000129.1:0-6492 GCA_035426125.1 Rhodocyclaceae bacterium | reverse complement strand
GCACGGTGATCGGTGCAGTGGTCGCAACATATTGCGCACTGATCTCGAAACAGCCGAGATGCGGCGTCAGGAACAGGATGCCCTTGCCCGCCTGGCGGGCTGCCTCAACAAACTCCCAGCCACTGACACGCACCACCTGCGCCACCACCTGTTGTGGCGGACGCAACCAGAGATAAGGTAGTTCGGCAATACTCCTGCCAGCTTCTGTGATCGCTGCAAAACGGGCGCGCGTCGCCCAGTCACCGGCCAGTGCGGTGTTCTCGCGCAGATGCCGGCGATAGGTCGGCGAAGCGACATAGGCGAACCAGCCAAGCAGGGCGCCAAGATTGTGCAGCATGGGCAGCGGCAGGTGCGCAAGCAAACGAAACAGAAATGCCATCACATGTGAAGGGTGAAATGTGTTCGATGAAAGATGCCCCAGTATCCGGTTTGACCGGGTATGGAGAAAAAGATAGCATTATCACCTCCGCCGAGTTAATCAGGACAACTTGCAGGGCGGAAATCCCGCAAAGAACGGGAAAATACTGCTAAAGCGTCGCCTGGTCTCCCCCCGGAACCCGCAGCGAAGCCAATCTTATTGAATCCGGGGAAGTCGATCAGGAGCAGGCAACATGTCAAACGAATATCTGTTTTCTTCCGAATCCGTTTCCGAAGGTCACCCCGACAAGGTCGCCGACCAGATTTCCGATGGGGTGCTCGACGCCATTCTGGCGCAGGACAAGAAAGGCCGCGTCGCCTGCGAGACGCTGGTATCGACCGGCCTCGTCGTCATCTCCGGCGAAATTACCACCAACGCCCACATCAACTACATGGAAGTTGCCCGCGATGTCGTGCGGCGCATCGGCTACGACCATCCGGACATCGGCTTCGACTACAAGTCATGTGCAGTGCTCACCGCCATCAACCGCCAGTCACCCGATATCGCGCAGGGTGTCAATGAGGGCGAAGGTCTGGATCTCGACCAGGGCGCCGGCGACCAGGGTTTGATGTTTGGCTACGCCTGCAACGAGACGCCAAGTCTGATGCCGCTACCCATTTATTACGCACATCGCATCATGCAGCGGCAGGCTGAGGTGCGCAAGGATGGTCGTCTGCCGTGGCTGCGTCCGGATGCCAAGAGCCAACTGACTGTGCGTTATGTCGACGGCAAACCGGTGGACATCGATACCGTTGTCGTGTCGACCCAGCACGGCCCGGAAATTTCTCATGCGCAACTCTCTGAGGCGGTGATCGAGGAAATCATCAAGCCGGTGCTGCCCAAGGAAATGCTCACGGCAAAGACGCGTTACCTGGTCAATCCAACCGGCCGTTTCGTCGTCGGCGGTCCGCATGGCGACTGCGGCCTGACCGGGCGCAAGATCATTGTCGATACTTACGGCGGCGCGGCGCGCCACGGCGGCGGTGCATTCTCCGGCAAGGACCCGTCGAAGGTCGATCGTTCCGCCGCTTATGCCGGCCGCTATGTAGCGAAGAATATCGTTGCCGCCGGTCTCACCGATCGCTGCGAAGTACAGGTGGCCTATGCCATCGGCGTTGCCAAACCGGTGTCGCTGATGGTCAATACCTTTGGTACCGGGAAGGTCAGCGACGAAAAGATCGTCGAACTGATCCGCCAGCATTTTGACCTGCGCCCCAAGGGCATCATCCAGGCACTCGACCTGCTGCGTCCGATCTACGGCAAAACTGCGGCTTACGGCCACTTCGGCCGTGATGAACCGGAGTTTACCTGGGAGAGCACCGACAAGGCGGCGGAATTGAAGGCAGCCGCTGGTCTGTAGATATCTCCTCCTGCGCATAAGAGCAGGGTGGGCGGTGCCCACTCTGCCACTTGCACCGCGCATGATGACCCAGTTGCTGCAAACGGCGATTAGCGGCAAAATTCTTTTTTATTTCAAACCCAATTCCGCTTGAAATCTACTGACATCGCTATCGTTCTCGAACCGGTCGACAACCAGAGACTCGCCAATCTTTGCGGCGTGCTCGACGAGAATCTGCGCCAGATCGAAACGGCTTACGACGTGCTTCTGTCACGGCGCGACGGGCGTTTCCGTATCGGCGGTAATGCAGCAAGGCAAGCCGCCGCGGCACTGCGATTTTTTTATGAAAAATCCACTGCGCCGCTGTCGATCGACGAAGTCCAACTCGGCCTGATCGAACTCGGCAACCAGCATTCGCCAGGCGACAATCCGGCGCCGCAACCACTGCCCGGCTTGCTGACGCGCAAGTCCGATCTGCATGGCCGCACGCCGCGACAAACCCAGTATCTGAAGCAGATACAGGAGCACGACATCACCTTCGGTATCGGCCCTGCCGGTACCGGCAAAACCTATCTGGCCGTCGCCAGCGCCGTCGATGCACTGGAACGTGATCATGTCAGTCGCATCATTCTGACGCGGCCTGCCGTGGAAGCCGGTGAACGCCTGGGCTTTCTACCCGGCGACCTGACGCAAAAGATCGATCCCTATCTGCGTCCGCTATATGATGCACTCTACGATCTGATGGGCTTCGAGAAAGTGGGCAAGCTGTTTGAGCGCCAGACAATCGAAATCGCACCGCTCGCCTACATGCGCGGCCGCACCCTCAATCATGCCTTCATCATTCTCGATGAAGCGCAAAACACCACGCCGGAACAGATGAAAATGTTCCTCACGCGTATCGGCATCGGCGCCAAGGCAGTGATCACCGGCGATGTTACACAAATCGACCTGGGGCGCGGTCAGAAGAGTGGCCTGATCGAGGCACGCAGTATTCTCGGCGAAGTGCGCGGCATCGCCTTCACCGATTTTCTTGCCGAGGATGTCGTACGCCACCCGCTGGTGGCACGTATCGTATCGGCCTACGAAGCGCATGACAAAGCTCGCAAATAAAGACTTTTCGCTGACGGTACAATATGCCTGCAACGAAACGTCATCATCCTCATTCCTGCCAGAGCGTGCACAACTGCGCCGCTGGGTGGGTGCGACGCTGGAATGCCCGGTTGAAGTGACATTGCGTTTTGTCGATGCTGAGGAAGGCCGTACGCTCAACCGCCAGTTCCGTGGCCGCGGCAAGGGGAAAGAAAAGGATTACCCAACCAACGTGCTGACATTCGTCTACACGCCGCCACCGCACGCAACCGGTGACCTGGTGCTCTGCGTGCCGGTAGTACTGCGTGAAGCCGCCGAACAGGAGAAGCACGTCATGGCACATTTCGCGCATCTGGTAGTGCATGGTATGCTGCATTTGCAGGGTTACGAACACGACTCGGATGCCGACGCCGAGCGCATGGAGGCACGGGAATGCGTGATCCTGCGGCGTTTCGGCATCACCGATCCGTATGCCGGCGAGAGAAATCGCTTTATGCGCCGCGTCGAAAAGGAATAAATAGTAAAGAATATGGAACCTGGAAGTCGACCTACATTGCTTGAACGCCTGTCCTCCCTGCTGACGCACGCACCGGAAGACCGCGAAGAACTTCTCGAAGTATTGCACTCCTGCTTCGAGCGTAATCTGCTTGATGCCGACGCGTTGTCGATCATCGAAGGCGCGCTTGGCGTGTCCGAGATGCAGGTGCGCGACATCATGGTGCCGCGTGCCCAGATGGATGTCATCGATATCGATGATTCATTCGAAAAGATTGTCGAATTCGTCATTGATGCGACGCACTCCCGCTTTCCGGTCATCGGTGAAAATCGTGACGATGTCATTGGAATTCTTCTGGCGAAGGATCTGCTGCGCCATTTCGCCGGCCATGAATTCGACTTGCGCGATACGCTGCGTCCGGCGGTGTTTATTCCCGAGTCGAAGCGCCTCAATGTGCTGCTTAGAGAATTTCGCGCTTCGCACAATCACATGGCGATTGTCGTCGATGAATACGGTGGAATCGCCGGATTGGTGACCATCGAGGATGTTCTCGAACAGATCGTCGGCGATATCGATGACGAATACGATTTCGACGAAGCCGCCGACAATATCGTGCTTGATAACGCTGGTCGCTACCGCGTCAAGGCCACCACCGAAATCGCCGACTTCAACGAGGCGTTCAAGACGCAACTGCCTGACGCCGACTTCGATACCATCGGAGGTATGGTGATTCATCATCTCGGCCGGCTGCCGAAGCGCGGCGAAGCGGTACAGATCGATGGTCTGCGCATCCAGGTACTGCGTGCCGACAGTCGCCGTGTGCATACCCTGTTGATCGATCCGCAGCGTGTGATTCAACTGGATGAGTAGTTTCCCGGCAAGCGGGTGCACGGGACACCAGGGTGAATTTGGCGCATTGCTGCTCGGTGCACTTTGCGTCATCAGTTTCGCACCGTTTCATATTTTCCCGCTGTCGCTGCTCAGCCTGGCGCTGCTGTTCACCCTGTGGCGCATGGCCGCCACACCGCGCCGTGCCGCCTGGCTCGGCTTTTTGTGGGGTCTCGGCTGTTTTCTCGGCGGCGTGTCCTGGGTGTATGTCAGCATGCACGATGTCGGCGGCATGCCGGCGGCCCTGGCGGCCATAGCGACATTGCTGTTTTGCGCCACGCTGGCGCTGTTTCCAGCACTGGCTGGAGGGCTGTTTGGCCGCTGGCGATGTGGATCGATCCAGCGCGATGCATGGCTTGCCGCCGCCGCCTGGATGCTCGGCGAATGGCTGCGCGGCTGGGTACTGAGCGGCTTTCCATGGCTGTCCATCGGCTATTCACAGAGCCCGTCCAGCCCTTTGTCCGGTTATGCAGCCGTACTCGGTGTGTATGGCATCGGCTTCATTGTCGCTGGCATTGCTGCCATCGCAGCATTTTCATGGCGCGCTCCAACACCTGCCGTACGGCAGGGAGTTCTCCTGATCGCAGCGCTATTTTCTGTAGGTTATCTGCTGCAGCAAATGAGCTGGACGCTACCGAGCGGCCCACCGCTGACCGTCAGTCTGTTGCAGGGTAATATCGAACAAAGTACGAAATGGAACCGTGATCGCCTGGAGAACTCCTTGCGTACCTATGCCCGTCTGGTACGCCAGCATCCCGCACAACTGATCGTCCTGCCGGAAACCGCACTACCGATGTTTCTTGAAGATGTTCCAAAAGAATATTTGCAGACATTGACACGCGATGCGCCAATCCTCACCGGCGCGGCTGTATCAGTAGAGCACGAAGGAAAATCGGAATACGGCGGTTATGCCAATGCCGCTGTCGCCCTGTCCAGCGGGGCCCGTGCGCAGGCCTACACCAAATCCCATCTGGTGCCGTTTGGTGAATATGTACCGATGGGCTTCTCCTGGTTTCTCGGTCTGATGCATATGCCGATGTCGGATTTCACATCCGGCCCGGCGTACCAGCCGCCGCTGGAACTTGTCGGGCAGAAGATCGCACCGAATATTTGCTACGAGGATTTATTTGGCGAAGAAATTATTCACGCCCTGCCGCAGGCAACGTTACTGATCAATCTTTCCAACACTGCTTGGTTCGGCGATTCGCTGGCGCAGCCGCAACACTTGCAGATCGCTCAGATGCGTGCGCTGGAAACCGGCCGCAGCATGCTGCGTGCGACCAACACCGGCATGACCGCTGCGATTGACCGCGATGGCAGGATCATCGCAGCGTTGCCGGCCTTCACCAGCGCCGGCCTCACCGTCGAGGTGCAAGGGTATACCGGCATGACGCCATATGCACGCTGGGGCAATCTTCTCACCCTACTGCTCGCTGTCGGAGCGCTGCTGCCGGCGTGGCACCGGCGCAGGCAGCAGGATGCGCGCTCTACACATTCCACGCCGCTCGCATGAAACGCAAGACCACGCATACCCGGCGCATCAAGTCGGCGGCATCCACTCCGCAAAGCCTGCGTCTGCCTCAGCTCGATGCATTGCGTGGTGTCGCGGTCATCGCGATGATTTTCTATCATCTCGGTTACGACCTTAATTACCTGCACTGGCTTCAGCAGGACCTGCCTCACGACGTGCGCTGGCAAACGGCGCGCGCGCTGATCCTTGGCAGCTTTCTGCTGCTTGTCGGCATGGGCCAGGCACTTGCCAAACGGCAGCAGACAACCTTGCAACAGCGCTGGCTACGCATCGGCAGAATTGCCGGCGCTGCATTGCTGGTCACTCTCGGCAGCGGACTGATGTTTCCAGATTCGGCAATCTACTTTGGCACGCTGCATGCAATTACCGTAATGAGCATTCTGCTGCTACTGCCATGTCGGCCATGGATCGCCATCCTGCTCGGCGCCGGTGCACTGGCGCTCGGCAATCTGTATACCAATATACTATTCAACCATCCTGCACTGGCCTGGCTCGGTCTGATGACCTACAAACCGGATACCGAGGACTACGTTCCGCTACTCCCCTGGTTCGGTATCTGTCTGATCGGTTATGGCGCGATGCAATTGCTGATCCACCGCGGACTCGCCAGACCATCGCGGTGGCGCATGCCGCGTTTCCTCGGCTGGGCCGGCCGGCACACCCTGCTGATCTATCTTCTGCACCAACCTGTGCTACTGGGAATATTGATACCACTGACACAGTGGCTCAGA
>DAOLZE010000128.1:0-6562 GCA_035426125.1 Rhodocyclaceae bacterium | reverse complement strand
ACAACTCGTAAAGGTGGGTGTCGCGTTAACTCGGAAAACTGGGTGTCGCTTGACAATTGTACCGAATGTCTATGCGATCGGCGATTTGATTGGTGGCCCGATGGAGATGTTCAAGGCACGCAAGAGTGGAATGTATGCAGCTCGCAACATCATGGGGCTTGAGGCGCATTACGAACCAAAGGATTTTCCGGATTTTCTCCACACGCATTATGAAGTTAGTTGGCTGGGAATGGGCGAAGCGGAAGCGCGTGCCAAGTACAAGAACGTCGTGATCATCAAGATGCCTCCAAAAAATCCTGACGGGCTCAATATCGGGCTGCCGGCCGCCGACCGGACGATGCTATATGCCTTGGCGAAGCCGCATATGTCAGGCTTTCAGAAGTTAGTCTTCGACGGCGACTCGCGTCGCGTACTGGGGTTGCACCACGTCGGCTACGGGGCCAAAGACGCGTTCCAATACCTGAACGTACTGGTCAAAAAGGGACTTACGATCGACGATCTTGGGGAGATGGATGAACTATTTCTGAATCCCACGCACTTTATCCAGCTATCCCGCTTGCGAGCAGGCGGCGAACAACTAGTAGATCTATGAGCGGTGTCGTGCTCGATACGCAGGCGTCATCGGGCAATCGGCAATCGCTTCCTCAAACGCGGTGATCGAGCAGTTGCTGTTGAACTTTCAACCGAAAATCTGGATGCACGAAACCGCGATGATTGAGAGCGTACGGCGACGCAATTCTCTGTCTTCCTGCAAATGTCGCGAGCGACGCAGTACTAAAGTAGCGGTTTCATCGAGCAGCAAAACGTTTCGGTCGGATCGACATACTGGTGACAACGCTGGGATTACAGGGAGCTGAGAAGCAACCCTATTTCATACCACCCCGATTGCCGAGTTTGATCGCGTTATCTCGGTCAGCGCAAGCAATGAACGGACAACTGTTCCATCGCAGATTCCAGCCATTTCCCAGTG
This sequence comes from Rhodocyclaceae bacterium, assembly GCA_035426125.1. Taxonomy (GTDB): domain Bacteria; phylum Pseudomonadota; class Gammaproteobacteria; order Burkholderiales; family Rhodocyclaceae; genus Sterolibacterium. The sequence continues at coordinate 5,592 of DAOLZE010000128.1, read as the reverse complement.
ACTCTCGCCACGAAAACCCCAATTGACTGCGCTCCCAGGGCGAGAGGGCTTACTCGACGGCAAACTGCATCTTCAGATGGGACCAGTAGTGCGGCAACACGACCACCCGCGGATTTTCACCGACGACTTCCTTTGCCATCTGCCACGCCTCCGCGAACGAACGCGACGGAACCAGCCCCAAGGCTCGCAGTGGCCCGGGGTTAACCTCGCCCGCCATTATCACCTTAGCGGCATGCTCCATCAACCACTGATTTTCGTAAAGCAGCCAGAAGGCGTGAATGGGATGGGAGCCATTGCAGTGCTGATACTTGTACAGATAGTCCGGGCGCGTCAGAAATTCTTCGATGTGCTGGGAGAGCTCCTGCGTACGGAAGCAGCCCTCGTATCGTTTCACCACCTCGGGGTCCGATGGGCGCAGGTACGTGTTATATTCGCCGCTGCTGCGGCCCAGAGCAATCACCACGCCCCCCTTACGCACCAAAGGCTTGTTCAGCCAGGTCCGCGGCGGCGTCGTAATATAGGTCATAGTCAGCAGTGGGTTGTCAGTGGATCCATAGACCGCCTGGTACGCTATCCCCATGATGAGAACGTCGGCCTGGGGGGTCTTCACACGGAACAACCGCTCTGCCACGGCCCATGCAGGCTCGTTGATTTCCGGGGAATGTCCGGCAAACACCGCGCAGATATCCCCAGTTGCGTTGGTAATCACGTCCACGTAGAAGATCGGCTTGCCGATGGCCTTCTCGATCTGGGCGTGAACCGATTCCTTATGCAGCCGAAAGTGTTGCGTCCGATGGTCGCCGTGGGTGGAGTGACGATCTGCGATCACCTCCGTATGGTGCGATGCTATGCTACGGGCGCTGCCGAGGCCGATCACGACGCCGGTGCCTGTGAACCCTCCCCAGTTCATTGCGAAGATCGTCCCCAGATAGATCGTGAGGTCAGAATCCATAAGGATGCGGTTGTATTCCACATAGTCGCCTCGGGACGATCGACCGAGGTAGACCAGGTCCTGGCTGCAGTCGTGGTTGCTTAGCCGGTCCGGCCAAAACCGGTGGAACAGGTCGGGCCCGAGATACTCCCGCAGACCGTCAGGGGGAATCTTGGCGTGGGTGCCGCCAGCGCAGACCAAGGTCACATTCTCGTCAGGAATACCACAGCGGGCTAACTGCTCCAGTATGATCGGGATAATGATCTGGCGAGGCTTACCGCTGCGAGGGGGTGCGTCGAAGGCAATGGTCACCTTGCCCCCAGGCTTGACCAGCGTCGAGATCGGCCCGATGCCGATCGGATCGGCGAGTGCCCTGCGCACGGCAGCGGCAGGATCAGGGAGTACCGGTGGATCCGGACACCGGAGAACGGTTGCATGCTCTGGCACAGGAATCTCAAGCTGGCTAGTACCGTTGTCTACCTTGACAATTTGTGTGCCGCTCATATGCCCACCTCATCGCACCCAGCACCGGTGATGATTGCTACCTTGTCATTGAGCTGCATGTCTACTGCTCCTTAGGGTCTCGGGGAACGACAGGACTGCGCTTGGAGCGCCAGCGTTGCTTGACTTCGGTATTGGTTTTGCAGACCGACTCCATTTTAAGTCGATGTTTGAAATTACGCAAGCGTCAGTCTATTCCAGTCTATTCCAATATTCCAACAATATGCCATGAGCGTGAACGTGCGTACGTATTTCCAACGGAGTATTAGCCTGAAGCATGAGTTGTGAGCCGATAATCGACGATGTGGTGATCGATATGCGCAAAGCTGGGTCAATACGGTGGCGCGATTGCGCGCCTTCTTGGTCGGACGCAATCTGGCGCGCGCATCACCGGTTACTCGCGAGCGTAGCTCAGGCGGCTCGTGAGTTGCCGACTCAAAGAGGACCAGATCGCCAAGTGCTATCGCTTCCCAGCGGTGCGCTTTGAACCCTCAATACTCGGCAGCGGTTAATAAGCACAAAACTGTCGCCAGGTCAGGCGCGCGAAAAGTGCAGGATTGAATTTCTTATCGCTCAGTTACCCCAATAAAAATCGCGCCTGCCCCCATCGATACAGACATGCTCCCCATTGATAAACGCCGCTTGACTTGAACACAGAAAAGTCACGAGTGCGGCAACTTCCGAGAGCTGACAGGTGCGACCAACCGGATTTTGCTTATACAAACGCTCTCGCATCTCAACTGAAAACTGGCCAATCATGTCGGTTTCGACATAGCCTGGGGCTATCGCATTCGCAGTAATGCCAAATGGCCCGACCTCCTTGGCTAATGTCTGAGTGAAACCGAGTATGCCAGCTTTCGCCGCGGCGTAGTGGGCGACACCCGGTCTGCCGCCTCCAGTGAAATTCATCGACGAGGTATTGATAATGCGGCCAAATCTGCCTGCCTTCATATGAGGGATCGCCTCGCGAGACCAAAGGAAAGTGCTTTTCATATGCACTTGGATCATTTTGTCCCAAGCATCAGCCGGCATATCTTCAACATGATATGCGGGCTTGACGCCAATGCCAGCATTGTTGATCAAAATATCGATGCGCCCGAAGCGCCTTGCGACACCCTCGACGGTACGCTTGGCCACTGCCTCGTCAGCCGCGTCGCCGGGATAAAAAACTGCATTGATGCTGTCTTTTTCCAGCTCGGCCACCGCGCGCTCTGCAGCCTCGCCATCTAGCTCATTGATTACCACCGTTACGCCCTCGGCGCCAAGCGCCTTAGCATCGGCAAACCCAATACCTCGTCCACCACCAGTAATTACAGCTACTTTGCCTGCGAGTCCAAAGTCCATTATCAGCCTTCTAGTGCTTCGGCCGGCAGGCCGTTAATAAAGTAGTGACTGAGGAGCATGAACATTATTAACAGGTGTAGCGCGATCAGCATCGCTCCTGCCATCATCTTACTTCGACGCGCATCAGACGTCCCCAGAATTGAGGCTAGGCCGACCGGGAGCGCCGAATCGACGAGCAATTCGTCCATGTCGACTATTGCGGCTTTTTACGTTTTTGGAGTTTCACGTTTTTACTATATCCTATTTTTGCGGGCCGTGCAGGTACGCAACGGAGTGTCTGGACTAAATTACTTTTCCGGTTCTGTAGCGCGTAATGTGTCCGGTTTTGCATGAGGTACGCGTTGCTCCCCTTGCTGATGCCCAGGAGCGTCGATTTTCCGTACCCGTCGAGTGCTGGCGCGGAACGATGCCAAGCCACGCCGCCAATTGCCGACCGGTTATGAAGGTTCTGGGATCGCCAATTAAGGTTGCCACAGCGCTTGACCTGGGTACGAAACGTGTGACCAACAAGACTGTGAGTCCTATGGTAACTTTTTATGTCGGACTTACAGAAAAAAAGGCGATTCATCTCGGACACCCATTTCGGGATATGGCTAATGCCTTGCGGAATGATGAAGCCATACTGAAGCCGCTGCCGAGGATGGCCGTCCCGCGAATCAACCAAGGTGAGTTTGCACCCGCCAGTCTCAAGATCGATGCCAAGAAGGCATTCCGATTTTGACATTATGACAACCCCTTTATTTCCTTTGGTAAGGATACTTGGTCATGTTCGACTTTGAGGAGAATGGCAATTTGGTATAGTTCGCCTTGGCAAGATGTGTGTAGTTCATTCTGGGCAGCTTTAACTTGGCGGTCAGTGGGTTTGGACACTATCGTCTCGCCCACCCAACCCGTTAATCAAAGTTGCACTTTGAATTTGAATCCGCGTAACGACCAGTGGGGCGCAGGGGAGAAAAGCCATATATATTTCAATTCCGATCGTTAGATCGACGCCAATCTCGATGACCCAAGCTTCGCCGGCGGCGCAACGCACATTGGGCCGCGAGGACGTAGCGGTGGATAAGCAGGCCGACATCGGTTCGACGCTGCGCGCAGCATGTCCGGCGCAGACGCAGGGCAAGATCACGGTGCTCGAGATCATGGTCGCCCAAGTCGAGCCGAGGAACTCACCGAGGAGCAATGGGCAGTCATCGAACACCTGTTTCCGGAGTTGCAACCGCGCGAGGAGGGGCGCGGCCGACCTCCAGCCGATACCCGAGCAGTGCTCAACGGGGTGCTCTGGATAATGCGCACCGGTGCGCCGTGGGCCGTCTGCCGGAACGGTATCCGCCATACCAAACTCGCCACAGACGATTCCAAGCGTGGGTGCGAACGGGGACGCTGCGAGTCGTATGGGAGACGCTAGCCGAGGATCTGCGAAGTCGGGGCAAACTCGACCTGTCGGAGTGCTTCATCGACGCGACCTTCGCAGCCGCGAAAAAGGGGGCTCTGGTGTTGGCAAAACCAAGCGTGGCAAGGGGACCAAGATCATGGCAGTGGCGGACCGCATTGGTCTTCCTATCGCCGTTCACACAGAAAGTGCTTCGCCGCATGAAGTCACCCTTGTCCAGGCTACCCTTGAGCAATCTCTTCTTGGCGAGCGGCCGACTCGGCTGATTGGTGATAAAGCCTATGACAGCGATACACTCGATGCCAAGCTTGCGCAGCAAGGCATCGAGCTGATTGCTCCGCATCGCAGCAATCGAAACACCCGAACTCAAGACGGGCGTGTTCTGCGTCGCTACGTGCGCCGCTGGAAGATCGAGCGCCTGTTCGCTTGGCTGGGCAACTTTCGCAGACTGCTTCATCGCTGGGAGTATTACCTTGAGAACTACACCGGGTTAGTACAACTGGGCTGCATGCTCATCCTGTTACGCAATTATTTTTGAGATGCCTTCTAGTGATGGGAGACCAAGCGTGATCGAGATCCGAGATCTTAGTATGACCTACCCGGCGGCTAGCGGCAAACCAGTGCGGGCGCTGGACGGCATCAACTTCGATGTGACGAGCGGCGAGTTCGTTTCGTTGGTCGGACCGAGCGGCTGCGGCAAGAGCACGCTGCTCAAGATCATTGCCGGATTGTATCGGCCGACGTCCGGAGTAGCGTCGATCGCCGGTCGGCCGATTGCCGGTCCGAGCCGCGACATCGGCATGGTGTTTCAGGGTCCGGTGCTGCTGCCGTGGCGGACGGTGCTGCAGAACGTGATGCTGCCGGTCGAGGTCCAGCACCTCGATAGGGTCGCGTTTCACGAGCGCACACAAGCCCTGCTCGCAACCATGGGGCTGGAGGATTTTCACGACTACTATCCCTATCAGCTCTCCGGTGGCATGCAGCAGCGCGTGTCGATCGCGCGAGCACTCATCCAAAATCCGGCGATTCTGCTCATGGATGAGCCTTTCGGCGCACTCGACGCCATGACGCGCGAGGGAATGAACCTGGAGTTGCTGCGTATCTGGAGCGGAACCGGCAAGACGGTGATATTCGTTACTCACAGCATCATAGAAGCGGTGTTTCTTTCCAGCCGTGTAGTGGTGATGTCGAGCCGTCCGGGGCGCGTGCTCGATGTCATCGACGTCGACTTGCCGATGCCGCGGACGCTCGACGTAATGGGGGCGCCCGAGTTCGGCCGGCTGGCCGTTCACATCCGCTCCCGGCTGGAATACGGCGCGGGTGGCGCAGTTGCGGCCGCGGCTGCGGAACCGACGGAGGCAAGGTCATGAGTCCGGGCAGGCGGCGAGAGGCAGCGCTGTCGGTGCTGCTCGGACTGGCAGTCGTC
>DAOLZE010000127.1:0-6562 GCA_035426125.1 Rhodocyclaceae bacterium | reverse complement strand
ATTGCTCGACAATGGCCGTCGGGGCAAGGCGATGACAGGCGCCAACAAGCGTCCGCTGAAATCGCTGGCTGACATGATCAAGGGCAAGGGCGGCCGCTTCCGCCAAAACCTGCTCGGCAAGCGCGTCGACTATTCCGGCCGTTCGGTGATCGTTGTCGGCCCGCAACTCAAATTGCATCAATGTGGTTTGCCCAAGAAAATGGCTCTGGAATTGTTCAAGCCATTCATCTTCGAACGCCTCGAAAAAATGGGCATTGCCAGCACCATCAAGGCTGCAAAGAAGGAAGTCGAAGCCGAAACACCGGTGGTGTGGGACATCCTCGAAGAAGTCATCCGCGAACATCCGGTAATGCTGAATCGCGCACCGACGCTGCACCGCCTTGGTATTCAGGCGTTCGAGCCGATGCTCATCGAAGGTAAGGCGATCCAGTTGCATCCGCTGGTTTGCGTGGCTTTCAACGCCGACTTCGACGGTGACCAGATGGCCGTGCATGTGCCGCTTTCGCTGGAAGCTCAGATGGAGGCACGGACGCTGATGCTGTCGTCCAACAATATTCTCTCACCGGCCAATGGCGAACCGATCATCGTTCCGTCGCAGGACGTTGTGCTCGGCCTGTATTACGCCACTCGTGAGCGCATTAATGCACGCGGCGAAGGCATGTATTTCAGGGATGTCTCGGAAGTCAAACGCGCCTATGAATCCGGACAGATCGATCTGCATGCTCGCGTCATGGCACGTATCCGTGAAGTGGAGATCGATGCCGAAGGCAAGCGTGTCGAGAAAATTACCCGCTATGAGACGACAGCAGGACGTGCAATTCTTTCCGAGATATTGCCGGCCGGTTTGCCTTTCTCGGTACTTAACAAGCCGCTCAAGAAAAAAGAAATCTCCAAACTCATCAATGCCTGTTTCCGCCGTTGCGGCCTGAAGGAAACCGTGATTTTTGCTGACAAACTGCTGCAGGCTGGTTTCACGCATGCCACGCGCTCGGGTATTTCGATCTGTGTCGATGACATGTTGGTCCCGACCCAGAAGGGCGCGCTTATGGATGCCGCTGAAACAGAGGTCAAGGAAATTGAGAGGCAATACACTTCCGGCTTGGTGACGGTGGGCGAACGTTACAACAAAGTTGTCGACATCTGGGGCCGTGCGGGCGATCAGGTAGCCAAGGCGATGATGGATCAACTTGCCGTACAGCAGGTTGAAGATCGTAATGGCAAGTCAGTTGCCCAGGAATCGTTCAACTCGATTTACATGATGGCCGATTCGGGCGCACGAGGTTCTGCCGCACAGATTCGCCAATTGGCCGGTATGCGTGGTCTGATGGCCAAGCCTGACGGCTCCATCATCGAGACGCCGATTACCTCGAACTTCCGCGAAGGCCTGAATGTTCTGCAATACTTTATTTCGACCCACGGCGCACGTAAGGGTCTGGCCGATACCGCGTTGAAAACGGCCAATTCCGGTTATCTGACGCGTCGTCTGGTCGATGTGACGCAGGATCTGGTGGTGATCGAGGATGACTGCGGCACCGATCTGGGCTTCAATATGAAGGCGCTGGTCGAGGGCGGCGAAGTCGTCGAGCCGTTGCGTGAGCGTATTCTTGGCCGCGTGCTGGTCTCCGATGTACTCAATCCGGATACGCAGGATATGCTGATTCCGATTGGTACCATGCTTGATGAAGATGCGGTGGATCTGATCGATTCGCTTGGCATTGATGAAGTGCGTGTACGTACGCCGCTTAATTGCGAGACGCGTTTTGGTTTGTGTGCCAAATGCTACGGACGCGATCTTGGGCGCGGTTCGCTGGTCAATATTGGCGAGGCAGTCGGCGTTATCGCTGCCCAGTCGATCGGCGAGCCAGGTACCCAGCTGACCATGCGTACCTTCCACGTTGGTGGTGCAGCTTCGCGAGCAGCGGCGCAGAGCCAGGTCGAGGCGAAGAGTGCCGGTACATTGCGCTTCACACAGGCTATCCGTTACGTCACCAATCCGAAGGGCGAGAAGATTGTCATTTCCCGCTCTGGCGAAGTATTGATCGCCGATGACAATGGTCGCGAGCGTGAGCGGCATAAAATTCCTTATGGTGCAACATTGATCGGTGACGACGGCAAGCATGTCAGGGCTGGCGTTGTGCTGGCGACCTGGGACCCACATACCCGTCCGATCGTTACCGAGTATGCAGGAACAGTGAAATTCGAGAACGTTGTGGAAGGTGCTACTGTTGCCAAGCAGATCGACGACGTAACTGGCTTGTCGACGTTGGTCGTCATTGACCCGAAGCGCGGTACCAAATCCCAGATCAAAGGCGTCCGTCCGCAGGTCAAACTACTCGATGAGAAGGGCCACGAGGTGAAGATTCACGGCACAGATCACTCTGTGACAATCACTTTCCAGGTCGGCTCACTGATTACCGTCAAGGATGGCCAATTGGCCAGTGTTGGCGATATTCTTGCGCGTATCCCGCAGGAGTCCTCGAAGACCCGCGATATTACCGGCGGTTTGCCGCGCGTTGCCGAGTTGTTTGAGGCACGCTCCCCCAAGGATGCCGGCATGCTGGCGGAAGTTACTGGCACCGTTTCCTTTGGTAAGGATACCAAGGGCAAACAACGCCTGGTCATCACCGAGCCGGATGGCACGGCGCATGAATATCTGATCACCAAAGAAAAGCACGTCATGGCGCATGATGGCCAGGTTGTGAACAAGGGTGAATTCATCGTCGACGGCCCGGCCGAGCCACATGACATCCTGCGTCTCAAGGGTGTCGAGGAACTGGCGCGCTATATCATCGACGAAGTGCAGGATGTGTATCGTTTGCAGGGCGTCAAAATCAATGACAAGCACATCGAGGTGATCGTGCGTCAGATGCTGCGTCGGGTGGTCATTACCGATCCGGGCGAGTCACACTTCATCCGTGAGGAACAGGTGGAGCGCGCCGAGCTGCTCGACGAAAACGACAAGCTGATTGCTCAGGGCAAGCGCGGCGCTCAGTATGAATATGTATTACTGGGCATCACCAAGGCCTCGTTGTCGACCGATTCGTTCATTTCTGCGGCTTCCTTCCAGGAAACTACGCGTGTGTTGACCGAAGCGGCAATTATGGGCAAGCGCGATGAACTGCGCGGCCTCAAGGAAAACGTCATCGTTGGTCGCCTGATTCCTGCCGGGACCGGCCTTGCTTATCACCGCACGCGCCGTATGCAGGCGCTTGGCGAAGATATGGCAGCGCCTCTGGTAACAGAAGAAGAGTCCAGCGAGGCTGCAGAAAATGCTGCGGCCGGTTGACGCATAAACCGATCGTTAATATAATCCACCCTCTTTGCTCCCCGTAAACGGGAGTTGGAATGTACCGGGAATAGATCATGCCAACCATTAATCAGCTTGTACGCAAAGGGCGTCAGGCACCAATATCGAAGAGCAAGGTACCAGCGTTGGCCAACTGTCCGGCCAAGCGCGGTGTTTGCACTCGCGTCTATACGACAACGCCGAAGAAGCCAAACTCGGCGCTGCGCAAGGTCGCCAAGGTGCGTCTGACCAACGGTTTCGAGGTCATCTCTTACATTGGCGGCGAAGGCCACAATTTGCAGGAACACTCCGTGGTACTGATTCGCGGCGGCCGTGTCAAGGATCTGCCAGGTGTGCGTTACCACATCGTGCGCGGTAGCCTGGATACGCAGGGCGTCAAGGATCGCAAACAGAGCCGTTCGAAGTACGGCGCCAAGCGGCCCAAAGCCGCCTGATCGATTGTCCGTGTCCGTACGTAATTAAAGGAAGAATACATGCCACGTCGCAGAGAAGTACCCAAGCGCGACATCCTGCCGGACCCCAAGTTCGGTAGCGTTGATGTCTCCAAGTTTGTCAATGTCCTGATGACTGCAGGCAAGAAGTCTGTTGCCGAGCGGATTATCTACGGTGCATTCAGCAACATCTCCAGCAAAAGCGGTAAGGATCCTCTGGAAGTGTTCATGCTGGCACTGAATAACGTCAAGCCGGTTGTTGAAGTCAAGAGCCGGCGTGTCGGCGGTGCCAACTATCAGGTGCCGGTTGAAGTACGTCCGTCGCGGCGCATGGCGTTATCGATGCGCTGGCTGCGCGAAGCTGCCAGAAAACGCAGCGAAAAGTCGATGGGGCAGCGCCTGGCCAACGAATTGCTCGAAGCCGCAGAAGGTCGCGGTTCGGCGATGAAGAAGCGCGATGAAGTGCATCGCATGGCAGAGGCCAACAAGGCTTTCTCGCACTTTCGCTTTTGAACGAGCGCCGCGTTCGCAGCAATGCGGACACGGCTTCCAAGTGTATTCGCCGCCGCCTCGGCACCCCCGACTCTCCGGGTGTCCAGGCGGTTTGGCTTAGAAAAGACAGGACAATCAAGTGGCCCGCAAGACTCCCATTGAGCGCTATCGCAATATCGGCATCAGCGCACACATCGACGCCGGCAAGACCACCACGACCGAGCGCATCCTCTTTTATACCGGTGTCAATCACAAGATTGGCGAGGTGCACGATGGCGCTGCGACCATGGACTGGATGGAGCAGGAGCAGGAGCGCGGAATTACCATTACTTCCGCAGCGACGACCTGTTTCTGGAAGGGCATGTCCAACAATTTTTTAGATCACCGTATCAACATCATCGACACACCGGGGCACGTCGACTTCACGATTGAGGTCGAGCGTTCGATGCGCGTGCTGGATGGCGCCTGCATGGTGTATTGTGCAGTTGGCGGCGTGCAGCCGCAGTCCGAGACGGTATGGCGTCAGGCTACCAAGTACAAGGTTCCGCGTTTGGCTTTTGTGAACAAGATGGATCGCCAGGGCGCCGACTTTTTCAAGGTGCACGACCAAATGCGTCTGCGCCTCAAGGCCAATCCGATTCCAATTCAGATCCCGATCGGTGCCGAGGAAAATTTCGCCGGCGTGGTCGATCTGGTCAAGATGAAGGCGATCATCTGGGATGAAGCCAGCCAGGGTACCAAGTTTGAATACGGCGAAATTCCTGCCAACCTCAAGGAAAAGGCCCAGGAGTGGCGTGAGAAGATGCTGGAGGCGGCTGCCGAAGCTTCCGAAGAGTTGATGAACAAGTATCTCGAAGCCGGCGATCTGAACGAGGAAGATATCAAGCTGGGCTTGCGCACCCGCACCATTAATGCCGAAATTGTGCCGATGATGTGTGGCTCAGCCTTCAAGAACAAGGGCGTGCAGGCCATGCTCGATGCCGTCATCGAACTCATGCCGGCACCAACTGACATTCCGCCGGTCACAGGCATTCTTGAAAACGAAACAGAGGGACAGCGTGCAGCTTCAGATGCCGAGCCGTTTTCTGCTTTGGCGTTCAAGATCATGACTGATCCCTTTGTTGGACAGCTGACCTTCTTCCGTGTTTATTCCGGCATGGTGAAAACTGGCGATACGATTTTCAACCCGATCAAGGGACGCAAGGAGCGTATTGGCCGAATTCTGCAAATGCATGCCAATCAGCGTGAAGAAATCAAGGAAGTGTTCGCTGGCGACATCGCTGCTGCGGTTGGCTTGAAAGAGGCCACGACTGGCGAAACGCTGTGCGATCCGGCCAAGGTCATTACCCTTGAGCGCATGATTTTCCCCGAGCCAGTGATTCACGTTGCAGTCGAGCCCAAGACCAAGGTTGACCAGGAGAAGATGGGCATTGCCTTGAACCGTCTGGCGCAGGAGGACCCGTCCTTCCGTGTGCGTACCGATGAAGAGTCAGGCCAGACGATCATCTCCGGCATGGGCGAGTTGCACCTGGAAATTCTGGTTGATCGTATGAGGCGCGAATTCGGCGTCGAGGCCAACGTGGGTGCGCCGCAGGTGGCCTATCGCGAGGCCATTCGCAAGTCGGTTGAGCAGGAAGGAAAGTTTGTCAAGCAGTCCGGTGGTCGCGGTCAGTACGGCCACGTCTGGATCAAGCTGGAGCCACACGAACAAGGTAAGGGCTTTGAATTCGTCGATGCCATCAAGGGCGGGACAGTGCCGCGCGAGTTCATCCCGGCAGTGGAAAAAGGTCTGCGTGAGACGCTGCCGAACGGAGTGCTGGCCGGCTTCCCGGTGGTGGATGTCAAGGTTACACTGTTCGATGGTTCCTATCACGATGTGGATTCCAATGAAAACGCCTTCAAGATGGCCGCTTCGATGGCCTTCAAGGATGCAATGCGCAAGGCCAGCCCGGTGTTGCTCGAACCGATGATGGCGGTCGAAGTGGAAACGCCGGAAGATTACATGGGCAACGTCATGGGCGATTTGTCCAGCCGTCGCGGCATTGTGCAGGGCATGGAAGATCAGATCGGCGGTATTAAGCTGGTCAAGGCCGAGGTGCCGCTTTCCGAAATGTTCGGTTACTCGACGACGCTGCGTTCATTGTCGCAAGGCCGCGCGACTTACAGTATGGAATTCAAGCATTACACCGAGGCGCCGAAAAATGTTGCCGAGGCCATCATCAACAAAAAGTAATTTGCAAACGGCTGCGTTTTTATTGAATCCGTAGGAGACAAACTATCATGGCAAAAGCCAAATTTGAGCGGACCAAGCCACACGTAAACGTAGGAACGA
>DAOLZE010000126.1:0-6582 GCA_035426125.1 Rhodocyclaceae bacterium | reverse complement strand
CGAATTGCATTGCGCCCACGGCTATCTGCTGTCGGGTTTCCTCTGTCCGCTCACCAACCGACGCAATGACGACTATGGCGGCAGCCTGGAAAATCGCCTGCGTTATCCGCTTGAAGTCTGCCGCGCCGTGCGTGCCGCATGGCCGGCGCAACACCCGCTATCGGTGCGGATTTCCGCACACGACTGGGCACCCGGCGGCAACACTCCCGACGATGCCATTCTGATGGCGAAGCTGTTCAAGGCAGCCGGCGCCGACCTGATCGACGTTTCCTCCGGCCAGACCACACCGGACGCCCAACCCGTGTATGGCCGTATGTACCAGACGCCGTTTGCCGACCGCATCCGCAATGAAGCAGGAATCGCCACCATCGCCGTCGGCAACATCTTCGAGGCCGACCATGTCAATAGCATCATTGCTGCCGGACGCGCCGATCTCTGCGCACTTGCCCGCCCGCATCTCGCCGACCCCGCCTGGACCCTGCATGCCGCTGCACAACAGGGTTACCGCGAGATGCCCTGGCCGCGCCAGTATCTGGGGGGCAAGGAACAGCTCGAACGCAATCTGGCGCGCGCCCGGCAGATTGCAGAAAAATCCTGAAGCCTGGATATCCATTTTCACTTTTCACTTTTCACTTTTTACTTTTCTTAGCGAGATCTCATCATGCAGAAGCCATCCTCCCATACCGGCGTTCCTCGATCCGACATCGAAACGCGCGCCTGCGACGACCATACCGAAACGTTGCGCCTCTGGCTGCGCCTGTTGACCTGCACCAACCTGGTTGAAAACAATGTCAGGAGCCGTCTGCGCCAGCAATTCGGCACCACGCTGCCGCGCTTCGATCTGATGGCGCAACTTGAGCGCACACCAAACGGCATGAAAATGGGCGAACTCTCGAAGCGCATGATGGTTACCGGCGGAAATGTCACCGGCATTACCGACCAACTGGTCAACGAAGGATTGGTGAGCCGCACCGACAACCCGAATGATCGTCGCGCTTACATCGTCAATCTAACCGTCAAAGGGCGCAAGGAATTCCAGAAGATGGCCGCAGCGCACGAGTTGTGGATTGTCGAACTGTTCGGCGGCATCGACAAGACACAACGCAGCCAGCTCTACGCACTGCTTGCAGAACTTAAATCACATGCGGCTCTCGTCGTCGGCAAGACAGCCACCGTTGGCGAGCATGATCATTAAGACACCCCGGCAGTCCAGGTCCCTGTTGGCAAAAGCCCACCTCAGTGCTTACGAGGCAAAACATTTTCTCTGGCAGGTGGATACCGCTGTTGCAACACTGACCCTGCACCGACCGGAGCGCAAGAATCCGCTGACCTTCGACGCATACGCCGAACTGCGCGACCTGTTCCTCGCCTTGCGCCATGCCGAAGACATCAAGGTGGTGGTGCTTGCGGGAAGTGGCGGCAACTTCTGTTCCGGTGGCGATGTGCATGAAATCATCGGCCCGCTGACCAGCATGAACCTGCCACAACTGCGCGAATTTACACAGATGACCGGCGACCTGGTGAAAGCCATGCGTGCCTGCCCTCAGCCCATCATCGCTGCCGTCGACGGCGTCTGCGCCGGCGCTGGTGCGGCGATCGCCCTGGCTGCCGACCTGCGTCTCGGTACCGCCGACAGCCGCATCGCCTTTCTCTTTTCGCGCGTCGGCCTTGCCGGTTGCGACATGGGCGCCTGCGCCCTGCTGCCGCGAACCATCGGCCAGGGCCGCGCCAGCGAACTGTTGTACACGGGCCGCACCATGCGCGGCGAAGAAGCCGAACGCTGGGGGTTTTTCAATCGGCTCTGCAATGTAGAAAAATTATCCGAAGAGGCGCATGCGCTGGCCCGCGAACTCGCCACCGGGCCGACCTTCGCACACGCCATGACCAAACAGATGCTCCACCGCGAATGGGACATGAGCATCGATCAGGCGATTGATGCAGAAGCCGAGGCTCAAGCGACCTGTATGCAGACTGAAGATTTCCAGCGCGCCTACCGGGCCTTCGTCGCCAAAGAAAAACCACAATTTTCTGGCAACTAAAAACACAATGAAGCGCAACCTCGACTGGCCATTCTTCGACGACGTGCATCGCCAACTTACCGATGACGTCACCAGCTGGAGTACGCGACATCTTTGCGGCGCGCATGACAGCGACCACGATGTCGACAACACCTGCCGGACACTCGTCAAATCACTCGGCACCGCCGGCTGGCTGCGTTACTGCGTCGCTGCGCAGGATGGCGGGGCATTACCGAAGATCGATGCACGTGCCATCTGTCTGCTGCGCGAAACACTGGCTTATCGTTCGGCACTGGCCGATTTCAGTTTCGCCATGCAGGGCCTTGGCTCGGCGGCGATTTCACTGTTTGGCAACACTGCACAAAAATCCGCGTATCTGCCGCGCGTCGCCAACGGTGCTGCCATCGCTGCCTTCGCCCTTTCAGAAGACGAAGCTGGTTCGGACGCTGCCGCCCTGCGCATGACGGCCGTTCTGCAAGGTGAGATGTGGATTCTCAACGGCGAAAAGACCTGGATTTCCAACGGCGGGGTCGCCGATTTTTATGTGGTTTTCGCCCGTAGCGAAATTTCAGAGAAGTCTGCTGCACGCGGTATCTCTGCCTTCATCGTCGATGCCGCAACACCGGGACTATCCATCGTCGAACGCATCGAAACACTTGCACCGCACCCCATGGCACGGCTGCGCTTCGACAACTGCCGCCTGTCGGCGAACCAATTGATCGGTGAACCCGGCAAGGGTTTCCGGATCGCCATGCAGACGCTCGATCTGTTTCGTATCTCGGTGGCCGCCGCCGCGCTGGGCTTCGCCCGTCGTGCCTATGACGAAACCTTGCGCCATGTACAGTCGCGCCGGATGTTCGGCGCGCACCTCGCCGACATGCAAATGACCCAGGCAACGCTCGCCGACATGGCCACCGCCATCGACGCTGCGGCACTGCTGACTTACCGGGCTGCCTGGCAGATCGACCAGGGACACCCGGCAACACGCGAGGCGGCGATGGCCAAGCTGTTCGCCACGGAAAATGCGCAGCAGGTCATCGATGCCGCTGTGCAACTTTTCGGCGCGCGCGGCGTGCGCAAAGGAGAAGTCATTGAGGCGCTGTACCGCGAAATCCGCGCCCTGCGCATTTACGAAGGCGCCAGCGAAATCCAGAAGCTGGTGATTGCCCGGGCTGAATTGAATTCCTCCATCCCCGAATCAGCCACGCCGGACTGAGGCAAAGTTCAGCAGTCGCTTGTGTGCAATTTACGCTTGACCTCAAGGAGCAGGATTGCCAAAGCGCGCGAAGACCCCTTCGATTTCCTGCAACACCGCATCGTCCAGCTTCACTTCATAAGCCGCCAGATTGCCTTCAAGCTGTGCCATGCTGGTCGCACCGATGATTGTGCTGGTAACGAACCAGCGCGAATAAACGAAGGCCAGTGCCATCATTCCCGGCGTCAGGCCGTGGCGTTGCGCAACCTCGGCATACGCCACCAGAGCAGGCTGAACATGCGGTTTGTTGTAGCGCTGGACAAACCCATCGAACAACGTCCGCCGACCACGCGTCTGCGGATTCAGCAGATACTTGCCCGTCAGCAGTCCAAAAGCCAGCGGTGAATACGCCAGCAGCGCAATATTTTCGCGATAGCCAATCTCGGTCAGTGTCATCTCGTAAGTACGGTTCAGCAGATTGAATGCGTTTTGTACTGAAGCAACACGCGGCAGCTTCAACTCGTCGGCCATCTGAAGAAACTGCATGACGCCCCACGGAGTTTCGTTGGACAGGCCGATGGTGCGTACCTTGCCTTCGGCGACGAGTTCGCCGAGCGCTTCCAGCGTCTCGCGGATCGGCACCGTCGGCCGCTCATTCTTCGGCTCGAAATGCGATTGGCCGAACATCGGCACATTCCGGTCGGGCCAGTGCAACTGATAAAGGTCGACATAGTCAGTCTGCAAGCGCCGCAAAGATCCTTCGAGCGCCTCGCGCAGATTCTTCCGATTGAACTGCAAACCGCCGTCGCGAATCCACGGCATGCCGCGTCCCGGCCCGGCGGCTTTGGTGGCGAGCACAATCTTGTTGCGCGGCTGACGCTTCAGCCAGTGCCCGACAATGGTCTCGCTGCACCCGAAACTTTCGGCGGTCGGTGGAACCGAATACATCTCGGCGGTATCGATGAAGTTGACGCCGGCGGCCAGTGCCCGATCGAGTTGAGCGTGCGCCTCATCCTGGGTATTCTGCGTACCGAACGTCATGGTGCCGAGGCAGATGGCGGAAACTTCCAGATTGCTGCCGCCGAGTTTGCGGTATTTCATGGCCAGACGCTCACCGTAATAGGGGTTAAGGAACCACTGATCAAGCCATTCCCGCTTTCGCAGGAATAACAAAATTTTGACTTATTCAGCGTTTCCTTAACTGCTGAAGGTTGGGTTATTCTACGATCTATTATGAAGCGCCGCGTACAAGGCAAAAGAGGCAAAAGAGAAAATCACATGTTGGACCCGCAAGAACTCGATCGGCAATACAACGTCCGCAGCACCCTGTCCGAACATGCCGGATACATGCAACGCTGGGCCGTGCAATCACAGTCGGCACGCAACAATTTGCGCTGCGAAGCAAACTATCGTTACGGCTCCGGCGACAGGGAAACGGTAGATATTTTCCCGGCACGACACGCGAATGCACCGCTGCTCATCCTCATCCAGAGCGGTGACTGGCACACCCGCGAAACACGCGATCTGGCTTTTCTTGCCCCAGCCTTTGTCGATACTGGAATTGCGCTGGCACTGGTGCATCACGCCTCGCCGCGCGACACCAGCCTGATCGAAATTGTCCGGCAACTGCTGCGCGCCATAGTCTGGATTTGGCATAACGCTCACGATCTCGGCGTTGACCCTCAGCGCATGTCTGTCGGCGGCCACGCTGTCGGCGCGCATCTCGCGGCGATGCTGCTCGCCACGCAATGGCCGGCCTACGCATGTGATCTGCCGGATCGACTCCTGCACGGCGGGGTCTGCATCAGCGGCCTCTACGATCTGATACCCGTGGCACGTGCGCCATTCCTGCGCGATGCGCTGCAACTCGACGAGGCGGCGGCGCACCACCTCAGTCCGATCAATTATCGTCCGCCGCACAGCCTGCCGCTGGTCACCGCCGTCGGCAGCCAGGAAAGCCGCGAGCACCAGCGCCAGAATCGACTCCTTGCGCAAGTCTGGACGCATTGCCCGGTGCGCGACGTAGCGATGCCAGGACATCATCACTTGAGCATCCTTGATGCGCTGGGCGACAGCAACAGTGCCCTGTTCGCAGCCACGCAACAACTGATCGGCATTAAACAGGCGACATCGCGTATCGGCGTACACCGGTAGATTCCGCTATAATCGCTTTTCCGTCGTCCTGCCGGTTGACGACACGGTGACAACCCTTCGCCCCGCATCGCCGGGCGCATCTGTCCCGCCCAGACTGTTCCAATCACACTTCGCCGCCTGAACCGGTACCCCGCCCAACCCGCGGATGCAGGCCGAAGCAGGAGCCACATCGTTGAAATTTGAAGATCTCGGGCTGATGCCCGAACTGTTGCAAGCCGTCGCCGACACCGGCTATACGGAGCCGACCCCCATCCAGGCGCAAGCCATTCCCGTCATCCTGCAAGGCAAGGATATTCTCGGTGGTGCGCAGACCGGCACCGGCAAAACGGCCGGATTTACCCTGCCGATGCTGCAACGTCTGGCGCGCCATGCGAGCACCTCCTCGTCGCCAGCACGCCATCCGGTACGTGCACTAATCCTCGCACCAACACGCGAACTGGCGATGCAGGTTTTTGAGAACGTCAAAACCTACAGCAAGCATCTGCCGCTGCGTGCCGTCTGCCTTTATGGCGGCGTCGACATCAGACCGCAGATCGCCGAACTGAAGGAAGGCCGCGAAATCATCGTCGCCACACCGGGACGCCTGCTTGACCATGTGCAGCAAAAGACGGTCTCCTTCAACTCCGTCGAATTCCTGATTCTCGACGAAGCCGACCGCATGCTCGACATGGGCTTCATCCCCGACATCAAGCGCATCCTCGCGATGCTGCCGAAAGAGCGGCAAAGCCTGCTGTTCTCGGCGACCTTCTCCGAAGAAATCCGCAAGCTTGCCGACAGCATGCTCAAATCGCCGCAACTCATCGAAGTGGCGCGGCGCAACGCGGTTTCAGAAACCATCACCCATCGCATGTATGCCGTCGCTCAGGAAGACAAACGTCATCTGCTGGTGCATATCCTGCGCCATGAACAACTGCGTCAGGTACTGATTTTTGTCGGCACCAAGTTCGGCGCCAGTCGCCTCGCGCATTATCTGCATCGCCAGGGCATCGAGGCCGACGCCATCCATGGCGACAAGAGCCAGCAGCAGCGCACCGAAGCGCTCGAAGCCTTCAAGGCCGGGCGCATCAAGGTACTCGTCGGCACCGACGTGGCCGCGCGCGGTCTGGATATCGACGACCTGCCGCATGTCATCAACTACGAACTGCCACACGTTGCCGAGGATTATGTGCATCGCATCGGCCGCACCGGTCGCGCCGGCCGCAGTGGCGACGCCAT
>DAOLZE010000125.1:0-6600 GCA_035426125.1 Rhodocyclaceae bacterium | reverse complement strand
CAGAATTCTCCGCTGAAGGCCGGCTCTGTACCCTTCTCGCGTGTCACATGATATTGCCGTGGTGAAAGCTGGGCGCGCCATTCGACTTCCGGTTTGAGAATTTTAGTGGTCATATCGCCGTAATATATGCGACAGGCTTAGTGCAGATGTCGCGATACCGTTGCCGTTTGTTCCTCCGGCAGTTCGGCATGCACGGGTTCGCCTTCCGGATTCGGGTAGAGCGGGGCGCCACAATCGTCGCAATATTCAAGTGGCAGGCGGTGGTCGAGCAGGATCACTTCGCCAACCTTTATTTCGCGCAGTATCGCTTCGATTTCCCCGACCATTTCGCTAGCTTCATCTTCTGCATCAAGCAGTGGCCAGACCACGCCGTGGACGACTTGCAGTGAATCACGCAGCGTGAAACCGATGCGATATTCCTCAAGCTGCTGGTCATAAAATGGTGCAACGACTGCACGCAGCGCTGCGGGCTCCAGATTCAGCGTGGTGCTCAGATAGGCGACCGAGGCGCGCAGCGAGTATGGACGGGAAAGCCGGTCGGCATTGCGACAGCCAGCATGATAGGGCTGTGGCAGCAGTAATTCGCTGGCGCAGCCGGGCAGCAGCGTACGCAGTGCCTCGCCACCCTGGCTGCGCCATTGTCGGAGCGCCTCGGCGCGGTTGCCATCGTCCTCCTGCCAGCGAAATAGCGCTGCACCGCGTGGCACGACGGCAACACCGACCAGATAGCGCGTATCGGAAAGAAAATGGGCAGTCGTCGGCATTTGTGCCGAATCAAGGTGTAGATCACGGCTGTGCAGCGCGGGTTTGCCGAGCTTGTCAGTGAGTACGGCGGTTTCGCAATAGCTTTGTGGCAACTGGTCTGGGCTGAACAGGAAATCTGCCAGACCGAGGCGAACGTCACTGGCAAATACATGCGCCTGCAAATGTACCCGGATGTTGGCTAGTGCCGGCGCAGCGATAGGACCGGCTGGAATAGTGAAGCGCGACCAGGCGAGCAGCGGGGCAACGAACAGCAGCAAATTTGATTCCTTGCCGTTCCTGTGTTCATTGCCTTCGGTTGCCATGGTGGCGTGTGTGCGGGATTCGCAGCGCATTTCGATCTGGTCGGCCAGCGCAGCGTAAGCACTTTCCTGCTTGCCGTAAAGCTGATCGAGTGCAGTGCTGAGCGTGGCTTCGTCGTTGTCTTCGAGCAGTCTGTCGATCAGTGCGGCGAGCCGACTTTCCCAGAAATCATCCTCAATACGGCATGCCGATTCGCCGAGACCGAGTGCTAGGCGGAGCAATTGATCAAGGTCTGGGGTTTGTTTGGCGTGGCGGGGAGAACGGGGACGTTTCATGCTGGGATATTGGGGTGTTACAGAGGCGCGGATTGTAACATCCGTATCGTTGAATCGCTGTCCCGCAGTGCCGTGGTCTAATCTGGTATTGATTCCTCGTGCACGCTATTTGTGCCGCGACTTGTGTCATGGATTGTTATTGCAAGCTTTGTTGCTAAATGTTACATTTTCACGGATAAGGGGTTCGATGAAATTCATTCTGTGCTGCTGAAACTCGAATACCCTGCAATATTTTTTTATCGCGGGAGAAAATCATGGGTATTTCAAAATTTGTCAAACTTGTTGTGGCTGGTCTTGGTCTTGGCGTTCTGTGTAATACAGCAATGGCGCAGTTGTACCCTTCAGCATGTTCGTCGGTTATTTCTCAGATTCAGTCGTGTAATGGCAATGCGAGTTGTATCGCAACTTATCAAGAAATGCATCCTGAGTGCTTCGGGTCTTCATCGAATACTGCGGTTGCTACCCAGCAAATTGGTTCCACCAGCCTGCAGCAGATATTGGCGATTTCCAATGCAGTAAGTTCGCGCCTGAACAACGTGTCGGCCCTTCCGGGAGCGACGGCTGATTCCGGTCAGCGTTTCGGTATGGCTGCAGGCAATACGGGTTCAAAATGGAATGCATGGGCCAGCGTCAGTGACGATAAAAATAAATATGACCGTGGCGGCTTTACTGATCCAGCCATCGACGGTACAAATATCCATAATAACAAGGCGAATGTCGATGTGACCAATGCAGTGTTCGGGGCGGATTACATCGTGTCACCCTTGTGGACCGTTGGCCTTTCGGTGGCCTTTGATCATGGCAGCGGCTCGACCGAGTCTTTCAAGAGTGGCGTTTCCAACGGCGTGTCCAATATGTCGACCGATGGCTATACGGTGGCACCGTATGCCGCCATGCTCATCAATCAGAATTGGTCTCTGGATGCGACTCTGGGGTTCGGCAAAGGCAAGTTGTCCTCGGATGGCGGCTTGACGGGCAGGAATGACCGCCAGTTTTACGGCATGAACCTCAATTATGCCAAGTGGCATGGCAACTGGCAGATCACCGGCAAGGGCAGCTATTTTTATGGCGAGGAAAAATACGACGATCTGAATAATGCAGGTTTTGGTACGTTGAAAGGCACTGCTGCAAAGAACAAGCTTGATCAGCTTCGTCTTGGCGGGCAGGCAGGTTACTGGATGGATGGTGTGATGCCTTATATCGGCCTGACCTATTCCGGCGATCTGAAGCATTCGTCATCGGCAACGGCAGCTGTGCAGGCAGGAACCGAAATCGGCAAGAGCGCCTGGCTCTGTTCCGTGGGCGTCAATTTCTTCTCGCTGAAGAACGGCATCACCGGCGGCATTGCCTACAATCAGGAATCCGGCCGTGATCATGCGAAGCATGATGGCCTCATCGCGAATATCAGCTTCCGTTTCTGACGGCAAATGGGGTTTGCCCCACTCAAGGCCGCGCTAGTCAGCGCGGCCTTTTTGTTTGGTACGGCAGGCTGTGCTGTCTTGTCTTCGCCCGATACGCCGGGCAATTTGCAGGACATACTTGGAAAGGCCCGCGAACACGGGTTTGTCCAGCAGTCAATACAGGCTGGCGCATTCCGTCTGGCCGGTTATGTTCGGCACAGCGACACTCCAGCGGATATATTCACACTGTATATCGAAGGGGATGGCGCACCCTGGCCGACACCATTTTCCCCCCCCAATGATCCGACGCCGCTCAGGCCCACCGCCCTGGAGATGGCGCTTGCTGATCCGGGTGCTGCGGTCGCCTATATGGCACGCCCTTGCCAGTACCTGACGGCGGACGCCTTGCGGCAATGCGATAGCGCATGGTGGACCGAGCGGCGTTTTGCTCCGGAGGTAGTTGCTGCTTACGATGAAGTTGTCGATCAGCTCAAGTCGAAATTTTTGGCGCGACATATCAGGCTTGTTGGCTATTCGGGCGGCGGCGTAATGGCCGTGCTGCTGGCGGCACAGCGCAAAGATATTGAATCGGTGCTGACGGTCGCCGCACCGCTGTCGGTTGGCGAATGGGTGGCTTGGCATGGGGCATCATCGTTGATGGAATCGCTCGATCCGGCCTTGCTGGGCACTGACACACATCTGCCGCCCAGCGTGCATTTTGTCGGTGGTAATGATAAAACCGTGCCGGTGCCGGTTGTCGAAAGTTTTGTTCGACACATGGGCGGATGGGTGGTGATCGTTCCCGGTTTCGATCATGAATGCTGTTGGGCGCGCGATTGGGCGAAATTGCTGGAGCATCCGAAGGTTCGGGAGGGTTTGTAATGAATTTGCGTTGCTTGAAGCGTTTTGGTTGGCCGGTTTTCCTGGCCGTATTTTTGTCCTTGATGATGAGCGCTGCGCAAGCACAACGTCCGCCGATGCTGCCGGCATTTCTTGGTGGAATGCCGGGCATGGCGCAAATGAATGCGATTGTGATGCAGCGGCATCAGGCGCGCACACTGCTGTATCGGGAGGCGCTTGAAGAGTTGCGCAAAAATCCGCAAGCAGCCGATGTGCCGGCTTGTCCGCCGCGCGCTGCACGGACGCGAACCTTGTGCATTCGTCGTCCTGCGACACCACCACCCGTCGAGTCCGTTGCCCCCATTGAGGTGAGTTCCGGTGATGCCGGAAATATTGAAACTTCCCTTGCGGGATCTACACTTTTACCGACACGTCGCCGCCTGGCTGTGCTGTTCGGTAACAATGGCTATGTGGCCCCGATTCCTGCACTGAATACACCGGTTGGCGATGTCGAGAAAGTTGCCGAGGTACTGCGGCAGCGGTTTGGCTATGAGACACGCATTTTTCGCGATGCAGGCAAGGCGGATATCATCCAGGCGTTAAATCAGGTTGCCGACGAGGCAAAGCCCGATGACACTGTTTTGCTGTTTTATGCCGGGCATGGTTATCTGATAGAAGACACCCGAATGGGCTTCTGGATTCCTGTCGATGGCTCAGCAAAGACGGCATCCAACTGGATTTCCAACAGCGACATTTCGAAGCTGCTGCATGCAATTCCGGCACGTCAGATCATTCTTGTTTCGGATAGCTGCTTTTCCGGATCGCTCACGCGCGAGCAAAAACTGACGGCTGCGTATTCTGCAAAATCGGAGGACGCCTTTCGTCATCGCGTGGTGCTTGCCCTTTCTTCGGGCGACGAAGAACCGGTTTCCGATGAGGGCAAGGATGGGCATTCGATCTTTGCCTGGCATCTGATCAATACCTTACAGGCAGTTCATGGGTCGGCGCTTGGTGCCGAGATTTATCGCACGGTGCGCGAAGGTGTGCATAATGATTATCCGCAGGAACCGCAGTATGGCGGAGTCGTAACCGCTGGGCATGTCAGCGGAGGGGAATTTCTGTTCGATCCACGGCGTGAGTGAGCGTTTTTGCCTTGAATAACGCATCCAGCTTGACTTTACTCAGTTATAATCAACAGATAAAATTCCATATGAATGATATCAGCGGAAAGGTTCAACAGATGAAACATTTCAGATTATCGCTGGCATCCATCAGCCTGCTGCTGGCTCATGGTCTCGCCGTTGCAGATGCGGATGTGGCTCCGGACAACGGCGCTATGGTTACAGCGGCGGCAGCCCCGAAAACCCCAGCGATCAAGACCATCACCAATTTTTCCCAGGCGTTGCGTTGCATGGACGAGTTGTTTCTCGGCTTCGGCAAGCAAGGCATCATTATTACGTCGGCGGGGATTCCCGACGAAACCGGCAAGGTCAATATGGGCACCAAGGAGATGGTCATCAATGCCATCGCCAAGATGACCTTGAAAAGCAACGCCTTCGAGTTTATCGATTTTCACAGTAAGAACGACGATCTGGCCGGTTTGTTCGCGGCAACGGGAGATGCGGACAGGAAACGTCCCGATTACTACATCCGTGGCTCCATCAGTCAGATGGATTCGAATGCCGCAAGCAACAACAAGGGTATCGGATTTTCATTGCCGTTCCTTGATTTTGGCTATTCAAAGGATGAAAGTTTTGACCTGATCAGCATGGACATGAGCATTGGCGAAGCCGCCACCCGAAAAATACTTCCGGTGACAAGCACGTCCAATACCATGGTGATCAAGAAAGGCGGACGCTCTGGTGAAGGCGGCGGCAAGCTGGGCAAACTGGGTCTGAGCTTCAATATCGATCTCAGCCGGACAGAAGGCCTTGGTGCCACGACGAGAACGCTCATTGAGCTTGGTTTGATCGAGTCTCTTGGCAAGTTTACACAGGTCCCTTACTGGAAGTGTCTCGATACGGACATTACCAATCCCGTCATCCGGGATCAGGCGCGCGAAGGCTTCGACAACATGAAGGAAAAGGATCAGATTCTTTTCGTGCAGCGCAAGCTTGGTGGGAGCATGAATCGCTACAGTGGTCCGATGAATGGTCTGATGAACGATAGCCTGAAAAATGCTGTGGCCGAGTATCAGGCGCAGACCGGTTTGATCGCGGATGGAAAGGTCAATTTTGATCTTTATGCCAGCCTGCTTGATGACACTCAGAACATGCTCGCCGCAGCACCGACAAAGCCACAGGCACCACCTGCGTATCAGCCACCTGCCTATCAGCCACCGTCACCGGCTGCCACGTCTGCTGCACCGCCCGTTGTCATGACATCCGCCTCGGCACCGGCGTTTTCAGTCAATCTGCAAACCAGTCGCGGTACCCGTCCCAGTTTCAAGGTCGGTGAATTACTGAATTTGAATTTGTCGCTGAATGGAAATGGAACTGCGTATTGTTATTACGAGGACTTCAACAAGACAACCGTACGTCTTTTTCCGAATCGCTTCCATGCCGATTCATCCCTGAGAGCCGGCGCCATAATGCAACTGCCGAACTCGGGTTTCAAGATCACTCTGGATCAGCCGGGGCGCGAACGCGTTGCCTGCATCGGTGCGGATCATGAGCTTTTGGTGCCGTCTTCGCTGAGTGGCGTGAAAGATCTGACGCCATTGAGAGTGCGGTCGATCGACGATATTATCGGGCAATTCAAGCAGAATAACCCGATGGCGGTGTCGAGCGTAGTTGAAATCTCTGTCACGCGTTGATGATGTTGTACCATCTGAAAGCGGGTCTGGTTCTGTGTGCTTTTCTCGGTGCGAGCTTTGCGCAGGCAGGTGAGATTATTATTCTGCCGTCCGGGAATGCAACCTCCAGCAGCGAAAAGGATGCAACGCGGCTGCGAGAATCAGCGAGCGCCGAACGGAAAGGGCAATCTCCCGTCGAGGCAGAGTCGGTACTGATTATTCCGGA
>DAOLZE010000124.1:0-6820 GCA_035426125.1 Rhodocyclaceae bacterium | reverse complement strand
GCATGAGCAGGCGCACCGAGGCTGCCGTCTTCGTGTGGGATGAATTTCGGCACGAGAAACAGCGAAATCCCCTTGGTACCCAGCGGTGCGCCCGGCAGACGTGCCAGCACCAGATGAATGATGTTTGCAGCCATATCGTGATCGCCGGCGGAGATGAATATTTTTCCACCAGTAATTTTGAAAGTACCGTCCGGCTGCGGCTCGGCTTTGGTACGCAACAGGCCAAGATCGGTGCCGCAATGCGACTCGGTCAGACACATCGTACCGGTCCATTCACCGGAGACCAGACGGGGCAGATACAAGGATTTCTGCTCTGGCGTGCCGTGCTCATGCAGGCATTCGTAGGCGCCGTGGGAAAGCCCGGTATACATGGTCCAGGCCTGATTCGCCGCATTCAGCATCTCGAACAGACTATTGCTCATCAATATCGGCAAACCCTGGCCACCGTATTCCGGATCGCAGGACAACGCCGGCCAGCCGGCATCGACATATTGCTGGTAAGCCGCCTTGAAGCCCTGCGGAGTCGTTACGGCATGTGTTGTCTTGTCAAGATGACAACCTTCGCGATCACCGGAATAATTGAGCGGATACACCACCCCGGAAGCAAATTTTCCGGCCTCCTCAAGCAGTTGATTGATGATGTCGGTGTCGATATCGGTATGCTGCGGAAGCTGTCGCAACTCACTCACAACATCCAGCAATTCATGAAACACAAACTGCATATCGCGTAACGGCGCAATGTATTTGCCCATGATCGTCCTCCTGTTATGTCTTTCGATTACGTTGCTTGACTGTATCTGCATTGCCACCCGGTGTCTTATCTTGCCATTCCGGCAACGGTGCACGCAGGCCTCCGATCAGAAAGCTCAACAGGCGCGCATATAGCGCCTCGTTGCCGCTGTCATCGATCCCACCGAGAATTTTCAAGGCGTCCGCACCGGAAATGGCATATGACAAGGCACCCAGCATGAAATGAAAACGCCATAATATTTCTGCTTCCGGCACATCCGGCAACGATTTGAACAGCGCTGCCTTGAAGCGCGGAATGGCTGCCGAATACTCTTCGGCCAGAAACACCCGAATGAATTCCGATGGCTCCGTATAGGTACGGCCAAGCAGACGCATGAAACGATCCCCGCCACCTTCCTTGTCGAAGGCCATTCTCAATGCCACACCAAAAAATGCTTCGAGAATCTGACTCGGGCGCAAGGGTGCCCCACCCGCCTTCGCTTCCAGGCGATCGAGTTCGAGCAGGCGCTGTTCGTTGAGCCAACCGAGTCGGCGATGGAACATCTCCTCGATCAATGCATGCTTTGAACCGAAGTGATAATTGACCGCAGCCAGATTCACCCCCGCTCTGGCGGTAATCTGCCGCAGTGTTGTCGCACCAAGACCTTGCTCCATGAACAAGGTTTCGGCAGCGAGAATAATACGCAAGCGGGTGTCGGCTTCAGACATGTGAACACCTGTTTCAAACAATTGTTCGACAAGTAAACCAGAATGGGAAATCGCTGTCAACGCAGCGCGATGCGCAACGGTATGTAACGAAGCCGGACAGGCAAAAGAATACGGGAGAAGAGCGGCTGTTCAGCCGCTGCCGATGGTTATTTGCTGGTAGCGGCAGTCTTGCCCCGTTGCAGCCAGCGCCAAAGCTCCAGCACATAGCCGGACAGCGCATACGCAAGGAACAGTATGAACAGCACACCGGGCGGGTAGCTCGATACCAGGGCATAACCGAGGCCGATTGCCGGCACCACCATGAACGGGACACTGCGCCGCAGATTGATATCCTTGCCGCTCCAGTAGCGGATGTTGCTGACCATGGTCACGCCGGCAAAAATTGTAATGATAAATGCGTACCAGTGTGCCTCTTCACCGGTAAATTTCAGATCATGCAACACCCAGACCAGACCGGCCACCAGTGCTGCCGCCGCAGGGCTCGGCAAGCCCTGGAAATAACGTTTATCGACAACGTCGACATTGGTATTGAAGCGCGCCAGACGCAACGCAGCGCTGGCACAGTAGATGAACGCCGCGATCCAGCCGAGCTGGCCCATCCCCTTCAGCGCCCATTCGTAGACCACCAGTGCAGGGGCCGCACCAAATGACACCATGTCGGACAGTGAGTCGTATTCGGCGCCGAACGCACTCTGCGTGTGAGTAAGCCGCGCAACACGGCCATCCAGGCCATCGAGCACCATTGCGATGAATATTGCCACGGCGGAATATTCGAAACGTCCGTTCATCGCCTGAACGATCGCATAGAAACCACCGAACAGCGCAGCCGTGGTGAATAGGTTTGGCAGAATATAAATACCGCGCCGACGCAGCTCGGGATTCATCAATACCTTGCGGGGACGCGGTGCGGGCATGGTGATACTCGATTCAGGACAACTCGGCCAGAATGGTCGACGAGGCGCGCACCTTGTCGCCAATCGCGACCTTGATGTGTGTATCCAGCGGCAGATACAGATCGACGCGCGAACCGAAACGGATGAAGCCATAACGCTGGCCGCGCAGAAGCGGCACACCGGCATCGACGTAACAGAGAATGCGGCGTGCGATCAGACCTGCAACCTGTACGCAGGTAATGTCCCGGCCATCGGCGGTGCGCAACCACAGGGCATTGCGCTCGTTCTCGGTGGAGGCTTTGTCGAGATCGGCATTGACGAATTTACCGGGGTGATACCAGCGCTGTCTGACTTCGCCATCGACCGGACTGCGATTGGAATGCACGTTAAAAACATTCATGAATACGCTGAGCTTCAGCGCATCGCGATTCAGCCATGGATCACGCACCGGCTCGATGGCAACAATACGGCCGTCAGCCGGCGACAGTATGCTTTTGGAATCACCGGGAATCGGCCGTGCCGGATCGCGGAAAAATTGCACGCAAAAAATGAATATCAGCCACAGCGGCGATGCCCACTGCCAGCCCGCCGCACCCGTCACCATCAAGGCAAAGCCAAGAGTAATGCCGATGAACGGCCAGCCCTCGCGGGCGATGATCGGATGAGGATAGTGCATGGATATGGAGGCCGTATGGTATTTATATATTGTGTATTGTGCATTATGCGCGGCACAGGATATTCCTGCGCCGCGCAGCACAACCCGCCCCGACGCCGGCTAGTTTCTGGATTGATCGACCAGCTTGTTCTTGCGGATCCACGGCATCATGTTACGCAGCTTGCCGCCGACCACTTCGATCGGGTGTTCAGCATTCAAACGGCGACGGGCGGTCATCTCCGGGTAGTTGGTGCGGCCTTCGAGAATGAACTGCTTTGCGTACGCGCCATTCTGGATGTTCTTCAAACACTCGCGCATGGCATCTCTCGCCTGCGAACCAATCACCTTGGGCCCGGTCACGTATTCGCCGTACTCGGCGTTATTGGAGATCGAGTAGTTCATGTTGGCGATGCCGCCTTCATACATCAGATCGACGATCAGCTTGAGCTCATGCAGACACTCGAAGTAGGCCATCTCCGGTGCATAACCGGCTTCGACGAGCGTCTCGAAACCCGCCTTGACCAATTCGACGGCACCGCCGCACAGTACAGCCTGCTCACCGAACAGGTCGGTTTCAGTTTCCTCGCGGAAGTTGGTTTCGATCACGCCACCCTTGGTGCCGCCGTTGGCCGCCGCATACGACAGCGCGATATCCTTGGCCTTGCCGGACTTATCCTGATACACGGCGATCAGTGTCGGTACGCCGCCGCCCTTGAGGTATTCCGAACGCACGGTATGTCCCGGACCCTTCGGCGCAACCATGATGACATCGATATCCTCGCGCGGCACGACCTGGTTGTAGTGAATGTTGAAGCCGTGAGCAAATGCCAGCGCAGCGCCCTTCTTCAGATTCTCTGCGACATCCGCGTAATAGACCTGCGGAATATTCTCATCCGGCAGCAACATCATCACGACATCGGCGCCCTTGACTGCCTTGGCGATTTCTTCGACCTTCAGCCCGGCTGCTTCCGCCTTCTTCCACGAGGCACCGCCCTTGCGCAAGCCGACCGTTACCTTGACGCCGGACTCCTTGAGATTCTGTGCATGGGCATGGCCCTGCGAGCCGTAACCCACGATGGTGACTTTTCTGCCTTTGATGAGGGAGAGGTCGGCATCCTTGTCGTAATAAACTTTCATGATTTTCCTTTCAAATGCTTAAAGCGCGATGAGTGAAGAGTTGTGAGTTAAGAGTTAAGAGAAGAGTTATGAGGAAAGACAAGGGGTAGCCGAGCGAGGTTTCTCTCCTCACTTCTCACGCCTTGCCGCTCGCTAGATTTTAAGTATCCTGTCGCCGCGACCGATGCCGCAGACACCGGTACGCACCGTTTCAAGAATCAGTGCGCTGTCGATGGCTTCAAGGAAGGCGTCGAGCTTGGCGTTATTGCCGGTCAACTCGATGGCATACGTCGACTCGGTGACATCAATGATGCGGCCGCGGAAGATATCGGCAATACGCTTCATTTCCTCGCGATCCTTTCCGGTGGCGCGCACCTTCACCAGCATCAGCTCGCGCTCAATGTGCGCGGCTTCGGACAGATCCACCACCTTGACGACATCGATCAGCTTGTTCAACTGCTTGGTAATCTGCTCGATGACATCGTCGGAACCAATGCTGACGATGGTCATGCGCGACAGCGATGGATCCTCGGTCGGTGCCACGGTGAGTGATTCGATGTTGTAGGCGCGTGCCGAAAACAGGCCGGAAACCCGCGACAGCGCGCCAGCTTCATTTTCCAGGAGGATCGAAATAATATGTCGCATGAGTATTATTCTCTTACAGGTCTTCGGCCAGAATCATTTCGGACAGCCCCTTGCCGGCAGCAATCATGGGAAAGACGTTGGCGGTCTGGTCGGTGAGGAAATTCAGGAATACCAGATCGTTCTTGTGCGTTGTAAATGCTTTGCGCAAGGCCGGCTCGACATCCTCGGGCTGCTCGATATGCATGCCGACATGGCCATACGATTCGGCCAGTTTGACGAAATCGGGGAGTGCATCCATGTAGGACTCGGAGTAGCGATTGCCGTGAAACATCTCCTGCCACTGCCGCACCATGCCGAGGTAACGATTGTTGAGGTTGACGATCTTGATCGGCAAACGATACTGCTTGCAGGTCGACAGTTCCTGAATGCACATCTGGATCGACGCTTCGCCGGTTACGCAGGCAACGGTGGCCTTCGGGTTGGCGAAGCGCGCCCCCATCGCTGCCGGCAGGCCAAAACCCATCGTACCCAAGCCGCCTGAGTTGATCCAGCGGCGTGGCTTGTCAAATTTATAATATTGCGCAGCCCACATCTGATGCTGGCCGACATCAGAAGTGACAAAAGCGTCGCCACCAGTTACCTCGTAGAGTTTTTCGACGACGTACTGCGGCATGATGACATCGCTGCCCTGCTTGTACTTGAGGCACTTCCTGGCGCGCCATTCCTCGATCTGCTTCCACCAGACAGCCAGCGCCTTGGCGTCTGGTCGGGTATCGGTAGCAGCCAACTGCTTCAGAAGATCGTCAAGAACATCTGCAACATTGCCGACAATCGGCACATCGACTTTGACACGCTTCGAGATCGATGACGGGTCGATGTCGATGTGAATGATCCTGCGCCGCGCGTCATTGAAATGTTCCGGATTACCGATAACGCGGTCATCGAAGCGGGCACCGATAGCGAGCAGCACATCGCAATTTTGCATCGCCATATTCGCTTCGACGGTGCCATGCATGCCGAGCATGCCAACAAACTGCTTGTCCGTGGCGGGATAGCCACCAAGCCCCATCAGCGTATTGGTGATTGGATAACCCAGCGCCCGGATAAAGCTGGCAAGCTTGTCCGCGGCATCGGAAAGGATGACCCCGCCGCCGGCATAAACCATGGGGCGCTTGGCTTCGAGCAGCAACTGGAGCGCCTTTTTGATCTGCCCCGAATGCCCCTTGGTGACGGGGTTGTAGGAGCGCATGGTGACACTCTTCGGATAGGAGAAATCGCACTTCTGATTGGTGATGTCCTTGGGAATATCGACGAGCACCGGGCCAGGCCGGCCGGTCTTGGCGATATAGAAAGCCTTCTTGATGGTCAGCGCAAGATCCTTGACGTCCTTGACCAGAAAGTTGTGTTTGACGCAGGGCCGTGTAATGCCGACGGTATCGGCTTCCTGAAAGGCATCCTGGCCGATGTAGTGGGTCGGCACCTGACCGCTGATCACCACCAGCGGGATCGAATCCATATAGGCCGTGGCAATGCCGGTCACGGCGTTGGTCACGCCGGGACCCGAAGTCACCATACACACGCCGATCTTCTGCGAAGAGCGCGAATAGGCATCGGCCGCATGTACCGCAGCCTGTTCGTGGCGTACCAGGATGTGCTTGACCTGATCCTGTTTAAACAGCTCGTCGTAGAGGTACAACACCGAGCCGCCAGGATAGCCGAACACGTAGTCGACTTTTTCTTCCTGCAAGCACTTGATTACAATTTCCGCACCAGTCAAAAGCATCTTGTTTTCCAGATTTGATTGCCGTTCAAGAACCGCTCACCTTACTGGCTGAAGCGCATTTGGTCAAGATATTCGCCGGTATTTGCAGGCATTTATCGAGAAATAGAGGGGATTACGCGCATTCTTCCTGCGTCTGCGAATCCCTCATTGCATCGACAAAACCAAATTGCCTGAAATCAACCATGCGCATCGGATAAAGAATGCCGTCGAGGTGATCGCATTCATGCTGCACGACGCGGGCATGGAAGCCGTCGACTTCACGCTCGATGCGCTGACCTGAGGCATCGTAGCCGGCATAGCGCAGACGATTCCAGCGCGGAACAACGCCGC
>DAOLZE010000123.1:0-6977 GCA_035426125.1 Rhodocyclaceae bacterium | reverse complement strand
CTCGACCGCGCTCTCGAAAGGCACACGGAGAATGCGCCGCCAGATCGCGTCGTCGTGCCGTCACACCGGCGACCAGCACCGTGCCGTGCAGAGCCTCCTCCAGCGTTGCGCAAAGTGTGGCACGCTCCAGAACATCAGCCGCACCCGATGCGCGCGCCGTGGCTTCGTCATGCGGGAAAAGCTTCGGTGCCACCAGCGTCAGGCGCGACAAGCCCATCGTCTTCATGGCCCGCGCCACCGCGCCGATATTGCCGGGATGGCTCGGGTGCGAGAGCACGATACGGATACAGTCAAGCGGTGAAGGGTTGTTCATATTAGAATCCGGGATTCGCCGATTGGCACGTTCTTTCTTCTCTTGATCGCCCCGGACTTTGGCACCTTGCCTTATCCCTTATCGGTACGCAGCACAGTAAATCGGAACCTACTCCATGCATCCCATGCTCATCACCGCTGTCAAGGCAGCGCGCCGCGCCGGTCAGGTCATCAGCCGCGCCAGCCTCGACATCAGCCAGCTCAAGGTCAACACCAAACAGCAAAGCGATTACGTCACGGAAGTGGACAAGCTCGCCGAAAGCGCCATTATCGAAATTCTGCGCGAGACCTATCCGAATCACGCGATTCTAGCAGAGGAGTCCGGCAGCTCCGGCGATTCGCAGGCAGAGTACCAGTGGATCATCGATCCACTCGACGGCACGACCAACTTCATTCACGGCTTCCCGCAATACGCGGTTTCAATAGGCCTGGCGCACAAGGGTGTACTGACTCAGGCCGTGGTCTATGACACCACACGTAATGAATTGTTCACCGCCAGCAAGGGTGGTGGCGCCTTTCTCAACGAAAAACGCATCCGCGTATCGAAGCGCGCGAAGCTCGAAGAAGCGTTGATCGGCACCGGCTTTCCCTACCGCAGCTTCGTGCATATCGATGCCTACCTCGCCATCTTCCGCGAACTGGCGCAGAAGACCTCCGGCCTGCGTCGCCCCGGCGCCGCCTCGCTCGATCTGGCCTACGTCGCCTGCGGGCGTCTCGATGGTTTCTGGGAATTTGGCCTGAGTCCCTGGGACATGGCAGCCGGCGCCCTGCTGATCAGTGAAGCCGGCGGTCTCGTCGGCGATCTCAAGGGCGAACCGAACTACCTTGCCAGCGGCAATTTTGTCGGCGGTAATCCAAAGGTCTTTGCACAACTTTTGCAGGTCATCGCACCACATCTCGGCGGCAAGCTCGGCTAATCGCGCGCTGCGCCCGAATCAAATCCGCTGCTGCACAATCACTCTTGTAGTCAGGAAAAAACATGGAAGCCGAACGCATCAACGCCCTCGCCAATCATCTCGCCAACCTTGCCGGTCGCGGCGACGAACTGCGGAGGTATCTTTGACTACGCTGTCAAGGAAGAAAAGCTCGAAGAACTGAACCAGGCGCTCGAAGACCCGAAGGTCTGGGACGACGCGACACGCGCCCAGGCGCTCGGCAAGGAAAAGAAGTCGCTCGAAGATGTCGTGCTGACGCTGCGCAAATTCAGCCAGCAACTCGCGGATACCCGCGACCTGTTCGAACTGGCACGCAACGAGGACGACGAGGAAACCATGCTCAGCGTCGAGGCCGATCTGGAATCGCTGGAGAGCCTCGTGGCGGGCCTCGAATTCCGTCGCATGTTCGCCAATCCTGCCGATCCGAACAACTGCTTTATCGATATCCAGGCCGGCGCAGGTGGCACCGAGGCCTGCGACTGGGCGAGCATGCTGCTGCGCCAGTACCTGCGCTATTGCGAACGCAAGGGCTTCAAGACGGAACTGCTGGAGGAAACTCCGGGTGATGTCGCCGGTATCCGCAGCGCCTCGATCAAGGTCGAGGGTGAATACGCCTTCGGTCATCTGCGCACCGAAACCGGTGTACATCGTCTGGTGCGCAAGAGCCCCTTCGATTCCTCGGGCGGACGGCATACCTCGTTCGCCAGTCTGTTCGTTTATCCAGAGGTCGACGATTCGATCGAGGTCATCATCAACCCGGCCGATCTGCGCACCGACACTTTTCGCGCCTCGGGTGCCGGTGGTCAGCACATCAACAAGACCGACTCGGCGATCCGCATCACCCACATTCCGACGGGTATCGTCGTGCAATGCCAGAGCGATCGTTCGCAGCACCGCAACCGCGCGGAAGCCATGCTGATGCTGAAGTCGCGCCTCTACGAAGCCGAACTGCGCAAGCGCCAGGCCGAGGCCGACACGCTCGAAGCCGGCAAGACCGACGTCGGCTGGGGCCACCAGATCCGCTCGTATGTGCTCGACCAGAGCCGCATCAAGGATCTACGCACCAATGTGGAAATCTCCAACACCCAGAAAGTCCTCGACGGCGATCTCGATCCCTTCATCGAGGCGAGTCTGAAACAGGGGATCTAGGGAACCCTGAATTAACTTCGGGCGGAGCTTGTCGAAGCACTTCTTGCTTCAAGAGGGGCTGTATTTCGACAGACTTAATACGGGCAAACCTAACCGGGAAGTTCCTGTTCCCTCAATATCCATCTATCGCCAGCCCGAATGGTCGAGGAAAAATTCGGCAGCGCGCCGATTGCCGAAATCGCTCAGATGATGAGATTCATAATACAGCGGCTGGCCGTCCAGCGTCAGGTCGCAGGTCTTCTCATTGCAATATATGGCCGTCGGATCTACGACGCCAATAGCATATCTTTTCTGTAGCTTGGCAATCAGTATGCGGAAGACCCTCAGTGAATCCTCGTGCTTGGCGCGGAGGATTGAGCATTGCGGCGACCTGAGATGCAACGGCAGCGATTTCGCCAGCAAACAGTCTGCGGGATTCACTTCGAGATCAGGATTATCAATGATGAAATAGACCTCCTTGCCGCCACTTTGCAATGCTTCGATGGTCGCCGACATGCCAAGTAGAAACAGTTCCTCGGTCGTTCGTGCGGTGGTATCGTTATCCAGACGGAATTTGTTCGGAATGAGATCCCGGTAGGCAATCGAAATCAGCACTCCGCGAATTTCCGGATGGGCGACAATGGCCTCAACAGCCTTCTGTGGCAGTAAACGACACACCTCGTCGCGCATGAAGCTGTCCATGACAGCGCGCACCAGCACACCGCCGAGTAGCGGCACGCAGGCCTGGAAACCAATCACCTGCCAGCGATGCCCGGGTGTCGAATCAACGACCAGCCCCGGATACAGTGCATCAGCATGGCTGTCACCGAGCACGACATAACGGGCGGGCTCGCGCTTGTCCGATAGGCAAATTGGTTGAAGCGGCAAGTGGCTGTCAGATATCAGACAGCCACTAACGATATATTGAGCCGCTGCCGGCCCACGCAGTTCCAGCGATTTCTTCAGTTGCGCGTAATCCGAACTCTTGATACGACTGGGCAGTCCTTCATGATCGAAAGCGTAGTAACCGAGGCCGCCCGCCAGCACAATGCCGGCAACAAGCGCCAGGGTAATCGGCAGCGCACCACGCCTGATCTGGCGAATCGGGCGCTCGACGAACCGCCAGGTGAGCCATGCCAGCACGATGCTGAGCAGCACGGCAGTACAGCGCAGCAGTGAGGACGGGTTGCCGGATTTGATAATGTGCAGGAAGGAAAGCAGCGGCCAGTGCCACAGATACAGCGGATAACTGATCAAACCAAACCAGACCAACACCGAATTAGCCAACAGGCGGCGATTCAGCCAGGCGGTGGGTCCGGCGGCGATCAGCAGAAAGGCCCCGCCGACTGGCAGCACGGCCCAGCCACCGGGGTAGGCGAAATCCTTGCGCAAACCAACAACGGAAAACATGATCAAGGTCAGGCCGAGTGCCGCCTTGAAATTGTTGAAACGCGCAGTAATGACGTTGCCAACCGCCTGATCGCTCACTTGATGCTTGAATGCAAAATGTGCGAGCAGGCTGCCAACCAGTAATTCCCAGAAGCGCGTCAGCGGCAGATAAAACACGGCAATGGGTTCGCTGCCGATTTTCCAGATATTACCGAGGAATGAGGCGGTCAGGATCAGCAGGATCAGCCACAATAGATTGCAGCGCCAGCGCCATCCCAGATACAGTAATAGTGGCCAGAACAGATAGAACTGTTCCTCGATACCCAGCGACCACAGATGTAGCAGCGGCTTTGACGCCGCAGCGGAATCGAAATAACCCGATTCCGCCCAGAGGACAAGATTGGCGATAAAACCGGCGCTACCGACGATATTCAGGCCGAGGCTACTGAACTCACCGGGCAGCAGTACCAGCCAGCCAGCGCCGTAGCTCGCCAGCAGCACCAGGATCAGCGCCGGGAAAAGGCGCTTGACGCGGTGAATATAGAACTCGGAAAAGCTGAAACCATCGCGCTGCAAGCTGCCAAACACAATGCCGGAAATCAGGTAGCCGGAGATAACGAAGAAGATATCGACGCCGACAAAGCCACCATGCAGCCAGTCGGGAAAGGCATGATAGGCGACCACCGACAGCACGGCGACGGCGCGCAAGCCGTCGATGTCGGCGCGATAGGTAGGGTGAAGGTTACTCACGACACCGGTGTTTTCGGCGGTCTGGCGTACCCAATTTCTGTACTTTCATCGAGTCCCCGCTATTGAGCATCCTGGCAGATGGTGAAGGTTCAGAACTGAGCAACTACCGTCTATTATTCAACAGCCGCTTGATTGATCGACAGATTTAAACTTGGCACAGCCTTCACTACATTGCCCTCAATGCACCTCGCGCGTTTCCAGAAAACGAATTTCCGGAAAGCGTTCCTGCGTCAGCTTGAGGTTCACCTGGTTTGGCGCCAGATAGACATAATCGCCAGCACCATCCAGCGCGATATTCTGTCCATATTTCTCGGTTATCTGTTTAAGCTGCTCGTCGCTGCCACGCAGCCAGCGCGCCGTCGCCGTCGGATAGGCTTCAAAAATCGCATCGACGCCGTATTCGTGTTCGAGGCGATGCGCGACCACGTCGAATTGCAAGGTGCCAACCGCGCCGAGGATCATATCGTTCGAGGCAATCGGCCGAAACAATTGTGTCGCGCCCTCCTCTGCCAGTTGCTGCAAGCCTTTCTGTAATTGCTTGAGCTTCAGCGGATTGCGCAGTACCGCACGCTGAAAGTACTCCGGGGCAAACGCCGGGATACCGGTGAAGCGCAAATCCTCACTTTCGGTAAACGTCTCACCAAGCCGTATCGTGCCGTGATTGGGAATCCCGATGATGTCGCCGGCATAGGCTTCGTCGGTGGTATTGCGGTCACGCGCCATGAAGGTGATGGCGTTGTTGACGGCAATCGACTTGCCACCCGCCACCTGCCTGATTTTCATGCCACGCTCAAAACGGCCGGAGCAGACGCGCATGAAGGCGATGCGGTCGCGGTGCTTCGGGTCCATGTTGGCCTGGATCTTGAAGACGAAACCGGAGAATTTGTCTTCATAGGGGTCGACGGTGCGTGTTTCGGCAGGTCGCGAAAGCGGCGCTGGCGACATGTCGACCACGGCATCAAGTAGTAACTGCACGCCGAAATTATTGGCCGCCGAACCAAAGAATACCGGTGACTGTTTGCCGGCGCGATAGGCGGCGGCATCGAAAGTATGCGAAGCGCCGCGCACCAGTTCGATGTCAATGCGCAGTTCCGCTGCCTGCTCACCGATGAGTTCATCGAGACGTGGATTATCGAGGCCCTGAACAACTTCGCCGCTGCCCTTCTCGCTCTTTGGTGTGAAGAAGGTAATGCTGTCGTCGTACAGGTGATAGACACCGCGAAAGCGTTCACCCATGCCAATCGGCCAGGTGATCGGCGCACACTGGATGTTCAGCACCGATTCGATTTCGTCGAGCAATTCGATCGGCGGCCGGCCATCGCGGTCGAGTTTGTTGATGAAGGAAATGATCGGGGTATCGCGCAGACGACAGACATTGATCAGCTTGATGGTCTGCGCCTCGACGCCTTTCACGGAATCGAGCACCATCACCGCCGAGTCGACGGCGGTCAGAGTGCGGTAGGTATCCTCGGAAAAATCTTCGTGGCCCGGCGTATCGAGCAGGTTGATCATGCATTCTCGATAAGGGAACTGCATCACCGAGGAAGTGATGGAAATACCGCGCTGCTTTTCCAGCTCCATCCAGTCGGAAGTGGCATGGCGGCCAGACTTGCGCGCGCGCACCGCACCGGCCATCAGGATGGCGCCACCGTACCAGAGCAGCTTTTCGGTCAGCGTAGTCTTGCCCGCATCGGGGTGGGAAATGATGGCGAAGGTGCGCCGGCGCCGGATTTCGGTTTCGAGAGTGCTCACTGCTGTAATTTTCCGGGGTGGGGTTGAAAAAGAATGGAAAAAGAGGCGCGATTATACAAGCCGCACCGGAATATTCTTGTTCAACCCTGCCCGGATAGGCGACAATTCACTATTTACCGCCCCACCTTCCGCACAAGAGACAACAGACAACGCCATGAACGATCAGACATCCACCCAACCGGCACAGGACGAAAATCACCTGATCGCCGAACGCCGCGCGAAGCTCGCCGAATGGCGTGCCACGGGCAAAGCTTTCCCGAACGACTTCCGTCGCGAGAATACGGCCGCCAAGCTCGACGAGCTGTACAGCGAAAAAACCCGCGAGGAGCTTGAGGCAACTCCGGTCGAAGTCCGGGTTGCCGGACGTATCATGTTGAAACGGGTGATGGGCAAGGCCAGCTTCGCCACCATTCAGGATCTCTCCGGACGCCTCCAGATTTTTGTCAGCAACGACAAGACCGGCGAGGAAACGCATGCCGAGTTCAAACGCTGGGACAGCGGCGATATCGTCGGCGTTGTCGGCACGCTGTTCCGCACCAAGACCAACGAACTTACCGTGCAGGCCAGCGAGATTCGCCTGCTCACCAAATCGCTGCGTCCGCTGCCGGAGAAATTCCATGGACTCACCGATGTCGAGCAGAAATACCGCGCCCGCTATCTTGACCTGATCACCAACGAGCAGACGCGCTTCACCTTCGTCGCACGCAGCCG
>DAOLZE010000122.1:0-6999 GCA_035426125.1 Rhodocyclaceae bacterium | reverse complement strand
TACGAATTCATCCTGACGAAAGACCAAACCGACTGGTCACTGGCAAGCCGAGCCCCTGAGGCCATCAAAAATGGCATCCGGAGTCTGGAACTCTCGCCATTCAGCTACCGTAAAGCAACTTCGGACACCCCGCTTCTCCGCGAACTGATCATTCCATTCGGCGCTTCCGGATATGTCGACTTGTTCGAAATCGGCGATGAGCAGACAGTCACGATTCTGGCTGTGCGGCACCAACTGGAGGAGGATTACCACTGAGATTTTGGCCCATGAACCAGGCACGAGAAACAAACCATTGGGTGCCCCCCATGGCGCTACAGCAGTCTGCGTTTGTCATCGGTGACTACCGTAAAGTGAGTAGGATTTGTCATATCCGCACAAAAAACTGAACAAAAACCGTGGTCTGTTCCCTGTTTTTGTTACAGCTCTCGAAGGCTTGCAACAACAAAGCATCAGGCGTAGCGTACCAAAATGTAATATCAACGTCTGGCGTCGACAACGTGATACGAGAGGCTCCAATGCACCGCTCGGCTACGAATCACCCGCGATTTCTGAACTTGCTGCAAATGCGCCATCCCGTCGGAGCGATTGTCTCTATCGGTCATCGGGTATCCGGTCTCCTGCTCATTGCCGCACTGCCAGCGCTTGTGGCCGGACTCGAGTGGTCGCTACGTAGCGAAGCTGACTATCGGCAGTTATCCGAAATGCTGCTTGGGCCGTGGGCGCGAGGCGTATTCGTGCTCCTGATCTGGGCGCTCGCTCACCATGTCGCTGCCGGTGTGCGCCACCTGTTGATGGATGCGGGTGTCGGCTCGCGACTTCCCCAGGCGCGCGCCAGTGCGCGTCTCGCCATAGTGTTCGCGTTGCTGTGCGCACTGGCTGCTGCCATAGGATCCCTGTCATGAGAGTCTTCTCCGGTCAGGTGCCATGGTTGCTACAGCGTTTGACCGCACTGTTCCTGATCGCTGCCCTGCTCGTGATCTGCGTCGTCATTTTTTTGGGTTTGCTGCCCGACTATTCCAGTTGGAAAGCGTTCGCAAAGAGCGGTCATGGCGCCACGATCATTTTCGTAAGCTATCTCGCCATATGCACACACGCCTGGATCGGTGCTCGCGATGTTCTTCTCGACTACGTGAAACCAATCTCGCTGCGCCTCACACTACTTGTCGCGATCAGCCTTCTACTCACGGCAACCGCAATCCGGCTGCTGCTGATACTTGGCGCGCAGCTCCCCGTATAGGAGGTTTCCGTATGCGCCTGCGAATTTATCGCTACGACCCGGACAGCGACCGGGGGCCTCACATGCAGGACTACACTGTGGAGCCGGAGGCCGACGATCGTAAGCTCCTCGATCTGTTGGTGCGCATCAAGTCCTTTGACGACAGCCTCTCATTTCGACGCTCGTGCCGAGAGGGCATTTGCGGCTCTGATGGAATGAACATCAATGGCCGCAATGGGCTTGCCTGTCTTACATCGATCAATGGACTTGCAGAACCGGTGACTCTCCGACCGCTCCCTGGATTGCCGGTGATACGTGATCTGATCGTCGACATGACGCAATTTTTCGCACATTACAAGGCGATCAAGCCCTACCTGATCGAAAAAGCACCTCCCCCTGATCGGGAGCGCCACCAATCGCCTGAAGAGCGGGAAAAGCTGGACGGGCTCTACGAGTGCATCCTGTGTGCTTGCTGTAGCACTTTCTGTCCGTCGTTCTGGTGGAACCCAGATAAATTTCTTGGCCCGGCAGCACTTCTGCAAGCTTATCGATTCATTGCGGATAGTCGCGATGGCGCTACGGCAGAACGTCTCGATTATCTCGACGACGTCTACCGGCTTTTTCGCTGCCGGAGCATCATGAATTGCACGGAGGTTTGCCCGAAAGGTCTGAGTCCATCCCACGCGATCGAGCAGATACGGCAGGCATTACTTGCGCGCAGTCTCTGAAAGGCGATTAAAGCTGTCCGTACCACGTGTCGCCAGCATAGGCGAAACAATGGTGTGGTTTCATGCTAGCGTTCCATGAGTGGTTCGCCAACGCAGCCCGATATTTGCACCAAACGGAGGTGGTGATGATCGAAATACTTGTAGGCCTTCAGAACGAGCACCGCAATCTGGCGCGTATTGCTGATCTGCTCAGTACGCGTGCTGCTGCCGTGTCGCCACCCAATACAGCCGATCTGACGCTGCTGACTGACACGGTTTACTACTTGACGCACTTTCCCGATGTGTTTCATCACCCGCGTGAAGACGCGTTGGCGGGGTGGTTGGAAGGGCGGGGAGTTCTGTCGAAAGAACTGCTTGATACACTCGCCTCGCAGCACCTGGAACTGTCAGTTCAGGGGCGTGACCTGTTGCGAGATCTGGAATCGCTGCTCCGTGTCGAAACCGAAACCTGGGCAGGACTTGCGCCGCGTCTGCATGCCTACGCCGATGCACTGCGCCTTAACATGGCTACAGAAGAGGAGCGTCTCCTTCCTGTTGCCTTTGGTGAGGCATCAGAGGCGCCACACGCCATCATCGCCGAACTTGCTCTGCGCTGTGAAGCCGACCCACTCTTGCAGCAAACGGATGAGCGCTTCGCTCAGTTGCGTGCCGTGATCATTGCTGAGGCGGGATGCACATGCGACCAAAAGCCTATCGTCGCATATGGTTCAGATACAGAAGGAAACTTAAGATGACTGCAAGACACACTGCTGCAGGCGAGATCGTCGCCTTGATCCCGGACCCCGCCGAGTTGAAATCTGGCCTCGTAATCCGCGAGCCACATGCGGAAGTCTTTCGCCTCGTCCTCAATAAAGGGAAGCACCTTGCCGAGCACTCTGCGGCTGGTGCGATCACGATCCAGTGCCTGAGCGGCGCGGTCGAGATGACGGCGCTAGGCAAAACGCAGTTGATGCAGGCCGGCACGCTGGTTTATCTCGCCGACCACGAGCCGCATGCAGTAACTGCGGTTGAGGAAAGCGTTCTGCTCATCAGCATGTGGCTCAATCGGATTTAGGAGTAAAACGCTCGGCGGATAACAGCGAATCCAATCCGCGCCATTTTTGATTTTCGGCCATTTTTTCGGTTGACCGCAGCCGTAATGAAATCTCAGTGGGGGATACCATCCCCGTCCGCCAGGCCATGGTGGATGGCATAACGGATCAGTTCGGCCTGATTCGTCATGTTCATTTTCTGGAGGATATTGCTTTTGTGGGTGCTGACCGTTTTTACGCTCAGGCACAGCCGCTCGGCGATGTTGGTCAGGGAATGGCCAAGGACGATCAATTCGAAAATCTGGTATTCCCGATCGGACAACAGCCTGTGGGGCGGTACTTCGGTGGCCGGCATCAGTTCCCGGGCCATCCGCTCGGCCATGGCGGGGCTGAGATAGACGCCGCCGCCGGCAACTTTCCGGATCACCGTCAGCAACTGCCGGGCGTCGCTGTCCTTGGTCAGATAGCCCGCCGCCCCGGCCCGCAGGGCGCGCAGTGCGTACTGCTCTTCATCGTGCATGCTAAAAATCAGGATCGGCAATTTCGGACGCTCGATCTTGATCTGCTTGATCAACTCCAGGCCGCTCTTGCCGGGCATCGAGATATCGAGGACGAGGATATCCCAGTTCCGTTCCCGGACGCGGGCCAGAACTTCGCTGCCGTTCACCGCCTCGCCGGCCACGGTCAGGTCGTCGGTGTCGGCGATGATCTGGCGCAGGCCGTCGCGAATGATGGCGTGGTCGTCGGCGAGAAGAATCTCGATCATTGGTCGTTTCCTTCTGGCGCTGCAGGGGGCAGCGGAATGCTTACGCTTAGCGTGGTGCCCTCGCCGGGCCGGCTGGAAATCTGCAGCTCGCCGGCAAAGGCGCGGACCCGCTCGGCAATACCCAGCAGACCGAAGTGGCCCCGCTTTTCGGTAGCATCCGGGGCCATCCCCCGGCCGTTGTCCGCCACCGCCAGGATCAGCTGCCCGCCGCTTTGGGCCAGGGAAATCCGCACCCGGGTGGCCTCGGCATGCCGCGCCACGTTGGTCAGCGACTCCTGGGCGATGCGGAAAATCGTCGTGGCCAGCGCATTGTCCAACACCCACTCGTCCGGGCCGATATCGATGCTGACCTCGAGTCCGCTGCGCCCGGAGAAGTCTCTCGCCAGCCAGTCCAGCGCCGCGGAAAGGCCGAGGTCGTCGAGCACCAGCGGCCGCAGTTCGGCCGAAATCCGCCGCGTCGAGGCCACGGTCGCATTGATCAGTTTTTTCATGCTGTCCACTTTCGCGGCAAGCGCCGTGTTGCCTTCGGGCAGCCTCGACTCCATCCAGGAGAGGTCCATTTTCAGCCCGGTGAGTTGCTGGCCCAGTTCGTCGTGCAGTTCCCGGGCGATCCGCGTCCGTTCGTCCTCGCGCACTGTCTCCAGCGAGTTGGTGAGGTCGCGCAGTTGCTGATGGGATTTCTCCAGCTCCGCCGCGGCCCGGCGGCGCAAAGTAATGTCGCGGATAATGGCGGTAAAGAGCTTGTGACTGTTTCGCGCCACCTGAGAGATCGAAATGTCGGCGGGAAATTCCTCGCCACTTGCCCGGCAGGCGACGATATTCATATTGCCGCCCATGGTCCGGTTGGAACTGCCGGTGGCGCCAAAATTGGCCATGTGTTGACGGTGCGGCGTCCGGTAGCGCTCGGGAATGAAACGCTCCAGCGAAGCGCCCAGAGCGTCCGCTGCCGGGCAGCCGAACATCTGCTCGGCGGCCGGGTTGAACAGCAC
Organism: Rhodocyclaceae bacterium; assembly: GCA_035426125.1. Lineage (GTDB taxonomy): Bacteria > Pseudomonadota > Gammaproteobacteria > Burkholderiales > Rhodocyclaceae > Sterolibacterium. Next base: position 2,269 of record DAOLZE010000122.1, on the reverse strand, counting down.
GATGCGCTGTTGATCATCGACGGTAATGATGGCGTCCATGGCCGAATCGATGATCCCCTGCAGCCGTGAGCTGCTGTCACCGAGGGCGGCCGCCAGCGCCTCTTCCCGGATCATCTTCTTGCCCAGCGCAAGCATCGCCAGCGTCAGCACGAAGAGCGTTATCGCCGCCCCTACCGCCAATCCAGTTGCCTGCTGGCGCCAGTCGGCAAGCACTGCGCTCTCGGCGACGGCGACCCTGACCACCAGCGGATAGCCTTTGACCTCACCATAGCCGACGATCGTCGCCGTCGGCTCTTCGCTACGCTCGATCCCAGGCAGAGAGGCGCCGTTGGCCACCGCCGGAAAACCCTCGACCGCCTTGCCGATAGCCTCTTCCTGGTGGGGATGGTGGGCGATCAGGGTGCCGTCCCGTAGAAGAAGTGAAACTTCGCTGCCCTCGCCAAGGGCTATGGAGCGGTAGAGCTCCTCGAAATACGGTGGCGATATCCCCGCCAGGACTACCCCCGCGAACTCGCCGCCCGGACCGTTGATCCGGCAAGTCATGGGCAGCAGCCACTTGCCGTCGAGGCGGCTGAGTACCGGCGGACTGATGACGATCCGGTCGTCCAAAGAGTCGTGATGCACGCGAAAATATCCGCGGTCGCCCAGGGCGATTGGACGGACCGGGAATTCGGCCGAACTGTGGCGGTGCAAGCCTTCGGCATTGATCTGCGACAGCACGTGGACCTGTGGTACGCCGGTGATCCGCGCGTAGAGCAGGTTGTGAATCGACCAGTCATCCATCAAGGTGGCGCTGGCACGCCCTTCGCGCAGCCGATCCTCGGTGCCGCGCAGGATCAGATCCACGCCCTGCACCGCCCGCGCCGTCTGCTCGGCGAGAATGCGGCCCAAATTGGCGACTTCGCGCTCGGCGCGAGCGACCTCCCGTTCGTGCATCTCCCACACCAGAAGGCTGGCGGCGATGGTTATGCTCGTCGCGGCCAGAAACCAGAAGGCAATCAGGGCCAGGGTCGCGGTAATGCGGCGCGAACTTTGCGGCGCCTGGAGGTCGCCGGGATGAAGTACTTTTTGCGAAGGGATCATCGACGGCCCCTGCGCGATTCGCCTACCGCAAATACCGCAGCCGACGAGAATTGGCAGTGAATGGACAAGGAGAACCCGGATTTCCGACAGATGGTGACGCCACAATTATGGCACCGGGGGGCACTCCCGACTTGATGCAACGCAAAAAGACCGGAAGCAGGACAAGAGGATGTGAGCCGCGACGACGGCCCGCTCTAGGAATTTTCCTAGAGTGTCGGATGCATTCCTATCTGCACATTAGGATTGCGCCGATTTTTTTCCCCGACGTACTTGCCCATACTGGTCACGTCTAAACAGCGCAGGGAAATTGGCAGCAATGAAGGTTTTTGTGGTCGAAGACTCGCCGATCGTTCAGGAGCGTCTCTTGGCGATGCTCAGCGATCTCCATCAGGTGGAAGTCGCAGGGGTCGCCGACAACACTGATGATGCTGTTTCCGACATCTTGCGTTTGCGGCCGGATGCGGTGGTGCTGGACATCAAGCTGCGGGTGGGAAGCGGGATCGAGGTGCTGAAGGAAATCCGGCGACTGGGTTCTCAGAGCGCGACGATCATGCTGACCAACCATGCCAACGAGGAATTCCGGAGGCACTGCATGGCCTTGGGGGCAGATTATTTTTATGACAAGACCTGTGAGTTCGAAATGGTCACGGAAGCGCTAAAGCAGATTGGACAGCAGGATTTTGCCTATTAAACGGCGGTAGGTGGAGATTGCCACCGCATCGCACGATGAAGAGCGCCCAAGCAGCGCCGGAACCCACTACCAAATGAGACACGAGGTTATATATGAGCATCACACTGGTTGAAAACGGCGACGCCTGCCGCATGATATTTGATGGCAGCATCACGTATGAGTATTGGGCCGAACAGGAAGACATCATCATCGGCGCCATGCGCCGCTACACGTCTTTTGAAGTTGATCTTTCCGGAATCCAGGAAATCGACCTCTGCGGCATTCATCTCCTCGGTGTGTTGCACAGCGTAGGCGGCAAGAATGTGACTATCGTCGCCTCGTCATCGATCGTCGATCAGGCATCCAAGCGCCTGCTCGCTTCCCAACGACTGGCCAGTATTGGCCGTGCGGCACGGCGGGCCGAGGTTCTCAATAGTTGTCGAAGCTACCCGCGTTCGAAAAGCGCTGAGGCCGCCGCCTGAGCTTCGTTGATTTAGCGGAGACATTTCCAATCCG
>DAOLZE010000121.1:0-7007 GCA_035426125.1 Rhodocyclaceae bacterium | reverse complement strand
GCTTCTGTGCTACCAGTTTAGCGACAAACAAAACCACTTTTGCGGATTGCTCGATTTCAAGCAATCTCCGTTGTTCCATGCGTATTTCTGAACGAGAGTCCCCTAAATCGAAGGCTGCATTATCAATACAAAATGGAGCAAAGTAGATCCGATCACTGGGCATACCGAGCAATTCATAATACTTGCGATTCGGTGAGCCAATCGCTACGCAGCCAGAGCTGGCCCCGATTGATTGGACAGAAATTCCACGAAGATAAGTGGAGCCCTGCGGTGTAGCGTTATCCACGGCGCCGCCGACCGCCCCAAAGAGGCGGAAGGAGAGCGGCGCGGTGGGTAACGCGGACATCATGCTGCTATTCTTTCCTGCGGCAGGCCTGCGAAGTAGATCGTATCAGGCGTCTTGCCGTCAAGCGACTGATGCGGACGGCGGGTGTTGTAGAAGCTGAAATACGTGCTCAAGTTGGCCTTCGCGGCCGACACCGAGTCGTAGGCCTTGAGATACACCTCCTCATACTTGACGCTCTTCCAGAGCCGCTCGACGAAGACGTTGTCCCGCCACGCGCCCTTGCCATCCATGCTGATCTGAATGCCGTTGTCGTTGAGCAGTTGAGTGAAGTCGCTGCTGGTAAATTGACAGCCCTGATCGGTGTTGAAGATTTCAGGGGGGCCATGCCGTGCAATCGCGTCCCGTACTGCGTCCAGACAGAAGTCCGTTGTCAGCGTGTTGGAGATGCGCCAGGACAACACCCTGCGTGAGAACCAATCGACGACCGCCACCAGATAGACGAAGCCTCGGCGCATCGGAATATATGTGATGTCCGTTGCCCAAACCTGATTTGGGCGGTCGATCACCAGGTTCCTCAGCAGGTACGGATGGATCGGATGGGCGGCGTGACGTTTGCTGGTGTTCGGCTTGCGGTAGAGCGCCTCGATGCCCATTTTTTTCATCAGCGTGCTGACATGCTTCCGCCCAATCTTGCGTCCTTCCAGTCGGAGCATGTCGCGCAGCATGCGGCTGCCAGCGAAGGGATGTTCCAGATGCAACTCGTCAATCCGGCGCATCAGCGCCAGATCTTCCGGAGCGGTCGGTTGCGGCGTGTAGTAGGCCGTCGAGCGTGCCAGATGCAAAACCTGGCATTGCCGGACAACCGACAGTTCGTGGGTGCGGTCAATCATTTCCTTGCGCTCAACAGCCCCGCCTTGGTGAGCGCGCCTTCTAAAAAATCATTCTCCAAAGTCAGCTGCCCGATCTTGGCGTGCAATGTCTTCAGATCAGGCTCCGCCGCTTTGGCTGTGCCGTCACCGAACACCTGTGCAGAACGTTCCATCAACTGGGTTTTCCAGTCGGTGATCTGGTTCGGATGAACATCGTGCTGCTGGGCCAACTCTGCCAGCGTCTTGTCCCCCTTGAGCGCCGCAATCGCCACTTGCGCCTTGAATGCCGGTGAGTGGTTCCGTCTTTTCCTTCTCGTCATGCTCTTGCTCCTCTTCATGGCCGCTTCGCGGCCGGTGGGTGAGCAAGGCTATCACTTATCCTACTGTCCGAATTTCCGGGGCCGGCTCTTATTTCAATAGTCACAAAGAACCTAGCTTGTTTTTTCTCGAATTTTAATAGGCTTGCAAGGGTGGCCAACGCAGATAAAAGCGCTTGGCATATCCTTTATCACAACACTGCGAGCGCCGATAACTGCCATTAGACCAATTTTTACTCCGGGACCAAGATATGCCTCTGCACCAACAAATACACCACTTCCAATAAATATTGGATTTGTAATCAGCCTAAAGTATGGGTCACCACAATCATGCGAGCCAGTATTAATATTTACTCTATATGAAATGGATACGAAGTCGCCAATCGTAACTCGATCCAGATTGTAAACAAGCGTTTCAAAATCTATCGAAGACCTGTCACCCATAACAAGATTCCATGGCATATATATAGTTGCCGTTGGAGACACAAAACATGTTCTCTGTACATTCGCACCAAATATATTTAAAAGCCATATCCGAAAGCGTTTAGAAGGAGAAATCCTAAACAACGTTTTCTGAATTACTAGCCACAAGGCTAGTTTCAATCGCGTCTTTCGCGAAAATGACGGTCTGGAAGGCTTCAACCACATTGCATCTTCTTGCATGAGTTATCCCAAAGCTATTCGGACCAGAAAGTCTCGGCCAAAAATCAGCCGATCAAATCAGTATTTAGTCGATTCGCACACACCCCGGAACATCGCCTCCCTCAAGTAGACAGCGATAGACACTGGAAAGCTCTGAACCAATTCTTCCCCATGAATAATCATCGATCATCCATGACCGACCCATTCCACCCATGCTCTCCAATATCTCGGGGGAAATATCTAGCGCCTTATTGAGACAATCAATTAATGGTTGAATCCCAACATCGATCCACCAGCCCGCACCCTGCGGCTCCAATCCTTCCCAAGGCGCACCTTTGGAAACGATCGCTGGTGTACCTGCTGCCAGCGACTCGGCGACCGACATGCCGAAGTTTTCGGAATATGTCGGCAATACGAACAAGTCCGCCTGCGCATATGCCTGCCATTTTTTCGCGCCAAACATCGCACCGCTGAATTCAATCCGGTCAAGGCTCAATGTGCTGGCCAGCCGCTGCATTTCTGCGAGATAGCCGCCGTTATCCGGGCCGACAATCTGCAACCGCCAGTTCGGGAAACGATCCTGCACCGCGCGCCAGGCCGGCAGAAGCATATCCAGACCCTTTACCGGATGGATTCTGCCAAGGAACAGAAGCGTGCGCATATCGCTGGGCTCGCTGGGTAACAGATCGGGGATGTCGATGCCGTTGGGAATGATGGCCACCGGCTGACGAAATCCCATGCGCCGAATATCCCGATATTCCGATTCCGCCGTGGCATGAAAGCAGTTAGTTGCCGCCAATGCCGGGCGCTGCATCAGCGGCCAGAACCATCGCTTGACTGAAGAACCGCTGCCCATCGCCCATTCCGACAGCGTACCGCGCGGCGAAACAACCAGCGGTATGCCATATTTTTTCGCAACGCGGCCAGGGTAAACATTCGGCATCATCCACAGACTGTGATTGTGGATTAAGTCGACCACGCCGGCAGCATCGGATGCAGCTCTGGCTGCAAGCCAGCGATGCATCGCCGGTGAGCGGCCCAACCGACGCGGCCCCAGGCCCAGCGGAAAAGTTTTGAGAAAGGGCGGCGGCGAGAACATGTGGGCAGTGTCCAGCACGGCAAGGGTTGCCTCATCACCGTGGCCGATGAGCGACTCGCAAAGCCGCACCACTGAATAAGAGGGTCCCGCCGCCTCTTCGCTAATCGCTGGAACCACATGGATCGAGCGCATCAATTAATCCCGGCGAAAACAGCACGCGCCCAACGCCGCGCCCAGTGCGCTCCAGGCACTGCCAACAGAAGAGGATCAACACCGTCAGGCGTGTGTAGCGCATTTGACAACCAGATCGCCATTGGCAGAGAAAAGCCCGTCTTGGGTCGATTGGTGATCTGCGCCGGCAATGGCTTTTTCGGTGACCGCGCCAGCATCGCCTTGCCGGCATCAGCCGCGAAACCGGCAAGATACGGCCCCAGTGTTTCCAGCAACTTCACATCCACGAGTGGTGCGCGCAACTCCAGGGAATGCGCCATGCTGGCCCAGTCGCTGTCGCGCAGCAACTGGTTGCGCAGATAGTGTGTGGATTCAAGCAAGCCAACCTCGTTGCCGCTGTCTCTGGTCTGCGTCGCCATCATGCCGGGCGGATAGCCACCGAGCCGGGCCAAGCCCTCGCGTGCCAGATCGTCGCCCATCAAACCCGGTAATTCAGCGGGAAGAAACAGGCAGCGGCGCAAAAAATACATTCCCGCCAGCGAGCCCATAAATTCCGGTACGCCGCGCAATTTCGGCTGCGCACGCAAGCTGGCGAGTACCGCACACGGCTCTTGCAGCAGCGCTCTGGCACCCGGAACCGATGCCAACACCCGCCCTACTGCCGCCTGTTGTGGAAGCTGACGGAACAATGAATAGCCACGAAACAATTCATCGCCACCGATACCCGACAGCGCCACCTTGTAGCCTCGCTCGGCCGCTGCCTTGCTGGCAAACCATGTGTTCACTCCATCGACGGATGGTTGATCCATGGCGTCGAGAATCCGTGGGACATCCTGCTCGAATTCAGCGGCGGAAATCATGCGCACATGATGTTTTAGTCCATAGTGGGTGGCGATTGCCTGTGCCACAGGAGCCTCGTCATCATGCCGCCCGGCAAATTCTTTGAAGCCAATCGTAATACCTTCGACATCCGCGCCCAGTTCGTTAGCCAGTCCGGCAATCGCACCAGAATCGATTCCCCCGGAAAGAAACACACTCACCGGCACATCCGCGATCAGGTGCGCACGCACGGAGTCGATCATGGCCTGCCGCACGATTTCCTGTAATTCATCGGCGGATACCGCGCATCCAGCGCCTTGCCAGCGCGTGCGAATGTCATCCCAGCAGACGGGCGCAGTCGCCACACCGGCACGCACACGCAGCCAATGGCCGGCAGACAGGGCAAAAATTCCGCGATACAGCGTCCACGGTTCGGGAACGCTGCCCCACAGGTAGAACCCAGCCAGGCCCGCCGGCTCGCATTCCTTGTCCACCAGACCGGACGCCAACAGTGCCTTGACCTGGGAAGCGAACGCCAGACCATGTTTTGTTTGTGCGTAGTAAAGCGGCTTGATGCCGTATGGATCACGCGCCAGAAATAATTCACCGGAACGCGAATCCTGAATCGCGAAGGCAAACATGCCGCGTAGTCGTGGCAACATCCGCTCACCATCACGGACAAACAGCGCCAGCAAGATTTCGGTATCCGATGTTGTATGAAAGATGGTGCCGTCTGCTTCCAGCTCGCGCCGCAGTTCACGAAAATTATAAATTTCGCCGTTGAAGACGATGGAATAACGCCCATCAGCTGAGTGCATCGGCTGATTGGCGCGCACATCCAGATCAAGAATAGCCAGGCGGCGATGGCCCAGCAATGTGGTGTCATCCGACCAAAAGCCCTCTGCATCAGGCCCGCGTGCATGCATGTGCGCAAGCATCCGGCGAACGCCTTCGGATGCGGGATACATCCCGTCATCGGATTTAAGCTGGATTCCTGCTAGTCCACACATTGCGCCGACTTTCAAATTAACCGCGAATCATACACGTCCATGCACGCCCAAACGGGGCAATTACATTTGAATACACTTCCCTTTAAATGCAGGGCGGGCGCAGCACTCGCCGCCATATGCCATCGAAGGCTCCGCGTGGGCTGCGCCCACCCTACATCGTCCATATCAACCATCAATTCGCCGCCAGGGCGGAACCGGCCGTGCCGCATTTTCAAAACGATGGCGCAGGATTTCGATCAGATAACGCGCACCGGCAGGGCCGCCAAGGCCTTGCGCCCAAGTCGCCAGATGTGTGCGCCGTTCCGGAGAAACCGGGCCTTGTGCAATGAGACCACGCAGGCATTCCGCCAGAGCATCCGCATCACCCGCCGGAAAAACCCCACCCGCCCCGGAGTGTCTGACCGCCTCGGCAGAGCCACAGGTATCGCTGCATATCGCTGGGGTACCGACAAGGAGCGCTTCGCTGACCACCGCGCCCCAGCCATCGTAGCGACTTGGCAAGACAAGGCAGTCAACACCGGCGAGGAATTCTGGAATCTCTGTAGCGGGAAGCAAGCCGTGCCAGATTACTCGTGCGCCAAGCCTTGCCGTGGCAAGGCGGCGCAATTGATTCTCCAGCGGACCGGTGCCGACCACGGATAACTGAAAATCCACGCCATCGGCAAGTTTCGCCAATGAATCAATCAGCAAATCCAGACGTTTGAGTCGAATGAAACTCCCGACAAAAGCAATCTGGAAAGGCCTGTTCTCGTCTGCTGAAAAGCTCGACATATCGACGGCGGGCGGCAGACCCAGAAAATAGGCAAAGGGAAAAACCCTTGATTCAGGAAAACCCCGGCGGGCAAACCAGCCCGGGGTGTGTCTGCCAATCGCCAGAATCGAATCTGCCCAGGGCAACGCCCGATCAACGATGAACGAATACAGAACTCGCTTGACGATGCCGGGCAACCCCTGATCGTCGATTGTCTCGGCATGGATCAGAATACGCGCCTTGCGCTGGCGTAATAATTTCTGGGCAACGCCGACGAGGCCGTTCTTGCGGAAGCCCTCACAGATATGAATGGCTTGTGCGGAAAATTTCGGCAGCAATTCCGCAACCGCCTGTGGCGAATCGACCAGCACCAATTCGGCCTCCCCCAAAGAAGGGGGTGCCCAGCCGAGCTTCCGGCGGCTATCGGAAAGTATCTGCTCAGCCACATAAGTTACTTTGACACCGGAGATGTCCGCCAGCGCAGCGACCAGCGATGCCTGGTGAATGCTGACAATGCGTTGCCAGAAGACGATCTCCCGTTCAGTAGTGGCCGAGGGCGTCATGGCGTGCGCCGCGCATTGCTCTGCGTATTGACTTGAACAGAAGGCGCGACAGCCATGCCGATCGCCAGCCACACCAGCAGACCGAAACCGCTCGGGGAAAACAGAACCGCCTCACCCAGGTTGATCGCCAATGCGCTGACCAGCAGACCGATCATGTGGTATTGACCTTTCCGTGCGACCTCCCGCACCAGCGAAAAAATCAGCCACAGGAAGCAAACCGCCCCGACAATACCCAACTCCTCCAGCACTGCAACCGGCAGTATACCTTTCTCGATCGGCGCACTGACGGGAAGGCCGAAGACAGGGTCGTATACGATCTCAAGACTATCCAGATATGAAGGAAGAGCAAAACCACTACCGAAGAAAGGCTGCTCTCTGAAATTTTCCATGGATTGATCAACCAATCCACCACGCGAACCCTCAAAGCTTTCAGAAAAGCCCGTATCTTCGTTTCCTTTAAACACTGCGGTTTCCAGACCCTGCAAAATCGTCTGGGAATAAATAAGCGACAGGATGATCAAAGCACCACCCGTGACCAGC
>DAOLZE010000120.1:0-7037 GCA_035426125.1 Rhodocyclaceae bacterium | reverse complement strand
TATTCCTTCTGGCCACCGCACCGCGCAGCCCGGATGGGTTGGGCACAGCAGACCACCATGCGGCACTTGATGGCCGCCCCTACCGGGTTGCCGAAAATGTTCTGGTCAGTCTGCAGGACACCCGTGGCCTGATCAGCGTGAATGCATCCAGCCTCGACGGCAGCGGCCGCGACAGCATCGAGCGGCTGCTCGGCACATATGGTGTGGACAGCATTGAGGCGAATCGCCTGACCGATATCCTTCTCGATTACCGCGACACCGACGACCTGCGCCGGATCAACGGCGCCGAACGCGAGGATTACCTGCGGGCCGGACAGGAAAGCATGATCCGTAACAGTGACCTTCTGGCACCCGACGAACTCGGCCGGCTGCTGACCTGGATGGATAGCGAACAGCTCTGGCAGGATGACCCGATCACCAACCATGTCAGCACGGAAAAACTGGCGACTTTCAACACCAATACCGCCGACTGGCGCACGCTGGTTGCCATGACCGGCATGCCTGCCGAGGCCGCAAAGAAAATTGTCGAACAACGGCAGGGTGGGCAGAATGGTGAAGCCTCCGATATGTTGCAGCAGCCCCCCACCAGCACCATCGGTACTCTCTTTGCCGCAGGCTCGTCGACGGGCCGGTACCCGGGGCCATCGATTCTGGTGACGCTGCGAACCGACAAATCGACATGGGGAGAGCAATTGCTGGTCACGCACACAGCAACTTTCAAATCATCGCCATGGCATATCGAATATGCCCGGCGTGTTGCGCTGAAACCCTTGACAATGCCGCCAGAAAAAATCCCGATGCTGCCAGAAGCCGCGACATTACGCGATTTCACCACCAAAGATCAGGTACAATTATCGTTTTGATTGACGATCGCAACAATGGCCGATAACAGGATTGTCAATGATCTGCTGACGAATAAATGTCAGTCAATACTCGAGGGGTTTCGCGCAAGGTGAAACGTTACGCCAGAGGAATTCTCCGGGAACTTTTTGACTGGCGGCCGCAGGCCGCAGCGGTACCCCGTGCCCGCTGCCATTTCATGGCCTTTGACGTGCGCAACATTCCGCAACGGCAAATCGCCAGTTCGCTACGCCTGCAACTCACGCAACTCAGCGGCCTGAAAAAATTCGGTTTTGCCTGGCGCGCCGAAGGTGGACATGCCCAGGCATGGTATTGGGACGAGGCCGAACTCAGCGCAAACGACCTGACAACGTCAAACGGCAACCGCACCAGCCCCGCCAATGGCCTCATGCCGTGGCCGGAACCCCTGCTGCGCGCCCCGCTCGGCGATGGTCTGCATTTGATCGCCTGCACACAAGGCTTCGAGGCTATCGCCATCGAAAATGGCAAGCTGCATCGAACCCGCTGGCTGGCGCAGCGTCCCACTGAAGACATCTGGACAGCGTTTGTCCGCGACGCCGGTGGCGCCTCCACGAAACGCGACATGCCAGCACCAAAAAATGCCAGCGTACTTGCCCGCCCGGCACCCGGCTGGAAAGTATCGACGCATCTGGTCAAACCGCTTCCGGTCGGCGTCTGGGCTGGTCTCACCGCCCTGACGCTCGTCGGCATGGTGCTGATTGCCGGCGTCATCCATGAGGCCAAGCTGGAATCGACGATGCAGGAACTCCAGGCCAAAACGCAAAAACTATTGAAAGACAACGCAACAACCATCGCCCTGCAAAAAGAGATTGACGGGCAAGCCGGCTATCTCGACGCCATGATGAAAGCGCAGCCGCACTTCCTGCAATTGATGCTCATGCAAGGCATGGCGGATTCCGCACTGCTCGACAGAACCACCGGCATCAGCATGCTCGAATGGGAATATCGCGACAACCGTCTGCGCATTCTTTTCGCCGTTCCAGAAGAGGGCTTCAGCCTTGGTGAATTTCTTGCCAAACTCGAACGACAGCCGATGTTCAAGGAAATCCGCCTGATGCCCGACACCCCACCACGCACCGTGGGCATTCAGGCAACGCTGGCAAACAATGCCGGCCGCTCGGTCAATTCCACGACTGCCGCTACCGCCACTACCGCCACTAATTCCACCCATGCCACGTTGGGCAGCGCCGCCGCACAAACACCTGCTGTCCCTGCTGCAGCCGCATTGCCATCCGGCAAAGCGCCACAAAAAGCCGCAGGCTGAAAACAGAGCTCAGAACCCGGAACCCCGGAATCACGCATGCAATCTCCAAGACAACTCATCGATGAAATGCTCGCCAGCCTCCGGCAGAATCGCCGCTTGCAGGCGGGCATGGCGCTGATTGCCCTGCTCGTTGCCGGCGAAGGCGTTCTGCGCTGGAACGATCATCTCACCGACAAGCTGGAACAATTGCAGCAAATGCGCAGCGAACTGCGCAATCTTCGCAACCAGACCCGCGATGAAGCCGCCCTGCACAAAACTCTTGAAGACCTGCGTCAGGCGCGAGAAACCGTTGATAGCCGCTTATGGGTCGTCTCCTCCGAGGCTGTTGGACAAGCGCGTCTCAAGGACTGGTTGAAAGCCACTCTGAAACGCGCGGGCATTGTCAGCCAGTCGCTGAAAATTTCCGCAGCGCAGCCGGTAAATGAACGCGAACGTAACGGACGTTATTCTCCCGGCATGAATTCGGGCAGTGCCACGCCGCCGCAAAATGCAACACCCGATGCCGACGCGACCAGCCAGCCCGGCCTACGCCAGATCAATGCAACCCTGAACATCCCCTTCACTCCCGCCACCCTGGAACAACTTCTCGGCGACATCGAAGGTGGTGACGCATATGCCGGCGTCGAGGCGCTGACGATCATGCAAAGAGAGCATCGCGCAGAATTGACAATCCGGATTTTGCTGCGCGTCGATCGCAACGCCGCGAGCAACAGCAACAGCAATAGCGGCAACGGAGAAGCGCCATGAGCAAGCTCATGCGAATCCGCTTCGCCCTGCTGATGCTCATCGCCTGGAGCATCGCCGCCTGGTTCGCCTGGACGGCATTGATTCCCGATGCGAAGCTGATAGGACAGCGCCATGCACGTTCCGCCGATACGCATGCCGACGACTTCCTTCAGCCGGATCTCGACGCGGCCCGCAAAATTCTTGAAAATGCCGAACTGTGGGGCGTCCAGCGCGATGGCAAGCCCTTCCCGCCACCGCCGAGCAAGGAAGAAGCCCAGAAAAAAATCGACTGGCGGCTGGTCGGTTCGGCGATTCGCCCCAAGGAACGTTACATCCTGATCCAGGTCGCCGCCGATGCGCCGGTTTCGGTCAAGGAAGGCGAAGCGCTGCCCGATGGCGGACGCCTGCTGAAAATCACCAAAAAGGTGGTCACCGTATTGACGCCGGAAGGCAACAAGCGGCAAATCACCACGTTTGCCGAATAAAGGAACATCATGCAAACCCAAATTCTGCGCCTGCAGCCATTTACCCGTCCGACCATGAATAGCCTATCAATATCCCGATGGATTTTCAGCAGCTTTGCTTGCCTGTGCCTCTCGGCAATCCTTCTCACCGGTTGCGCGAGCACGACAGAGCCCTTCATTCCGGCGCCCTTTGCCAAACCGGCGCGACCAGCCGGGATGGATTCTGAAGCCGCAACGACACTGGCAGCCTCGGCGGAACAAACCGAAGCGCCGCACGAAACGGCTTTCTACAAAACACCCGCAGCACCAAAAGCCGGACGCGCGACAGCGGGTCGCCCGGCACCGGCACCGAAAGCGCCGGCCGATGACGGCAGTCCGCCGCTCGACGCCACGATCTCGCTGGAAAATCTGCCGTTGCCGCAATTCGTCAACGCTGTCTTCGCCACCATTCTCAAGCGCAATGTTTCCATGGACCCCCAGGTTCTGACCCGCACCAGCATGGTCAGCCTGCGCACCGGCAAGCCGCAGACCGCGGAGCAACTATCGGCGGCGGCCAAGGCCGTATTGCGTTCCTATGGCGTTGTTGTCGCCGAATATGACGGACTGGTGCGCGTCACGCTGGATAACACACAAAGCGGCGTCCTGCCGGAAATCCGTCGCGGCCGCGCCTCGCCGGATATGCCGGAAGCATTGCGTCCGGTGTTCTACATGGTGGAATTCGAGTACACCAATGCCAACCAGGCATCTGCCTGGCTGCGTACATTATTCCCCGGCAAGCTGACCGTCACGGAAGACACGCCGCACAACGCCCTCCTGCTGAGCGGCCAGACCGACACCATCACGGCGGCACTCGAAACCATCCAGTTGCTCGACCAGCCGATGATGCGCAGTCGGCGCAGTGTGCGGATCTCCCCGGTCTTTGGCTCGGCCGAAGACATGTCCAAACGGCTCAACGACATGCTCAGCGCCGAAGGTTACTTCGTCGGCCAGAGCCCCGCCTCCCAGGCGCCGCTGCTGATCATCGCGGTTCCGCCAATCAATTCCGTCATCATGTTCGCCGCTGACGAGGAACTCCTCAACCACGCCCTGCGCTGGGCGCGCGAACTCGACCAGCCGAACAAGGCACGCGCCAAGGCCGGTGGTTACATCACCTATTTCGTGCGCAATACCGATGCAGCGGATCTGGCCAAGACACTCAACGAGGTCATGGGCGGCTCCACGGCCACGGCGGCACCGGCAGGCGCAGCAGGCCCGGCGCCAGTAGCGCGCAGCAGCGGCAAAGTCGTTGTCAATGCGGCCGCCAACAGCCTGATCATCCAGGGCTCGGCAAGCGAATTTCAGGATTTGCGCAGCCTGCTCGAAGAACTCGACCGTCCGGCACGCAGCGCGCTGGTCATGGCAACCGTCGCCGAGGTTTACCTGGACAACAGCGAGACCTTCAACTTCAACTGGCTGCTCAAACAATTCTCCAGCCACGGCTACAACTACAACGTCGGCACCACCAACGGCAGCGCACTCGGCAGAGCCGCCAGCAATTTCAGCGTTCTGCTTTCCGGCCCGGCGGGTGATCCGCGCGCAGCATTTTCTGCACTGGCCTCCGACAACAAGGTACGCATTCTCTCCAATCCGAGCATTATGGCGCGCAGTGGCGAGACAGCAACCATCCAGGTTGGCACTCAGGTACCGATCATCACCAGCCAGGTTAGCAATGCCAGCACCGGCGTCGTCAGCGGCAGTTCCGGCATCCTGCAGACCGTGCAGTACGTCCAGACCGGTGTCATCCTGCGGGTCAAGCCAGTGGTGCATGCCGGCGGTCGTATTGATCTGGAAGTTTCGCAGGAAGTCAGCTCGGCCGGCGCCAACACCAACGGTGGCACGACTTCGCCGATCATCTCGAACAAAAAGCTGGAGACCAAGCTGTCGGTCTCCGATGGCAATACCATTCTGCTGGGCGGCCTGATTTCCGAAGAGAACAACGCCAGCAAATCCGGGCTTCCCTGGGCGAAAGACATTCCGCTGGTCGGCGGCCTGTTCCAGACCAACAATGTCAGCTCAACCACGCGCACTGAACTCGTGATCATGCTGACCAGCTATGTCATCGAGGATGACTTCGATGCACGCAGCATCACCGATGCCTTCCGCGCACAGTTTTCCTGGGGCGCCGACGTGCCGTCTCCGGCGATGCGCGCCACCGCAGAAAAACAGGCGCAGCAGGATGTTGCGACGGAGACTACAGAAACTACAGAAACCACAGAGACCACCGATACGCCGCTTGCAGCAGAGGCCAGGCCTTCCGGCAACGCACCGGCACAGGACAAAAACCAATCGGCCTCCGCCCGCGCCAAACCCGCTGCCGCCGCGCCGGTGGTCGCTACGCCAATCCGGAAATCGCAACCGTATGTGCTACCGGAACTGGACGCCAATGCCAGCCCCAAAGCCGGTGCTGCACCCAATGCTGCCGCCAGCGTTGCGGCAAACGTTGCGCCGTTACAACACCCTGCCACGGCACAGCCCCCTGCACCGGCACCTTCCCCCTTGCCATCCAAACCAATCATGGTAAATTCCGCCCCAGCCAGCGCAATTCAAATACCCGCCGGATTAAAGCCTGTCACAGATGAAAAACTGAAACAGGAACTTCTGGAAACGTTTCGGCAAAACACCGCCTCAGACGCCGGGAAACCATAAACCCATCGAAGGAGAGCCGATGCGAAAATACCCCAGGCAATCGGAAGGACCCTAGATTCTTGAGGTTTTGACCGTACTCTGCAAAGATACGGCAAGCATAAAAACGAATATAATTTTTTTGCTGAAAATATAGCTTTTCTGTTTTTTTTTGTTAGACTGCGGTCTGCTGTGGAGAACAGCGATACGGACAAGTGAAATTGAATCGACGATTTAGGGCAATGGCATTGAAACGATTTAGCATTAATCGAATCGGTCAGCGCAACGAATCATCGGTCCCAGTGAAGCAAGCACCGTGTCATCATTAGGCCGAAGGATGTTTTTTTATTAACTCGCGAGGAACATACACATGAAACAAACCTTAATTACCCGTCTGATCCTGGGTGCCTTTGCTGGTCTCGCAGCGGTAGGTGCTTATGCTGGACAAATCCAATCGTCGTCGACCTCGATCGCTCGTGAAGCGATTCAGAATGACGCTCAACAGATCGCTTCCCCAAGTATCGCTTACCGCTTTGCTGGCGACATCGACGCCCGCGCAAATGATCAAACGTTTCAAGTTCAATTCACGCTGAACCCGGCATCGAATGGCTTCACCCCGTCATGGGGCCCCAACCTGGTTGGCGGCGGCGCCAACAGCACACTGGCACAGGCCATCACCATTACTGACGGCGTGACCGCCAACCTGCTGGCCCAGGCCACCACCATGGGCGGCACCGACGGCGACTACACCGTGCTGGCTGCTGGCATTAGCCCGAACGGCAAGACCGTCTGGGCAACCATCAAGGTCTGGATGGCGCCCACGGCCAACAACATCGCCGTGCCGACCGCGCTGATCAAGCAGCCGCTGATCACCCTGAATGCCACCAGCAACCAGATTGGTGGCGGCCTTCCCACCAACACCTCCCTCCTGCGCAACACCGTTACCGGTCTGTTCAGCGTCGTTGGCGATATCGTCACCACCTACAATACCGCCCTGCCGCCGACAGCAGGCCACGTTTGCGCCGAGACCATCACCGACG
>DAOLZE010000119.1:0-7038 GCA_035426125.1 Rhodocyclaceae bacterium | reverse complement strand
AGGTTGGTTAGTGCTCTCCTGCTGGTCGGACAATGAGTTCGGACGTCTGGCCGACATGCTTGGTCAGCCCGGCCTGGCCGCGGATCCATGCTTCGCCACAATGGAAGCACGCAAGATCAATGAAAAGGATTTGAGCGCCCTTATTAGCCAATGGTCATTGAGCCAGGATGCGGAAGAGGCCGCTACGTCGCTGCAAACGGCTCGGGTACACGCTTATCCAGTCAACACCATCGCTGATTTGTTCCGGGATCCTCAACTTCTGTATCGGCATGTATGGCGTCGTCGTCGCCACGAGGTTATCGGCGACCTCGCCTGCTACTTCTCCTCATTTGACCTTTCGGAAGTGCCGGGAGATGTAACCGGGGCGGCGCCACTACTAGGTGAGCACAACTTGATGGTATTCCAAGACTTTCTCGGGGTGAGCGACGACGAATACGCAGAGTACCAGGCGAAGGGTGCATTCGACTAGGACGTTTGTAGTATGCGTGCTCTCGTCTGCCATCGTTTTGGCGACTACCACGACCTCCAGGTCGAGAACTTCCCGGAGCCGCAGTTGGTTTCACGTGGCGTCCGCATTGCCGTCGAGTTTGCAAGCCTGAGTTTTTCGATCAGCCTGTTGATTGCCGGAAAATATCAAGTCAAGCCCCCTCTACCTTTTGTTCCCGGCGCTGAGGTTGTCGGTCGCGTTTTGGAAACGGCTCCCGGAGTAACCGCTTATCGTCCCGGTCAGCGCGTCCTAGCGTTTCTAGGCTGGGGAGGCTATGCCGAGCAGGCGGTCTGTCACGAGTCCACGGTGTACCCGTTGCCCGACGGTATTGATTCGGCAGCCGCTTTGTGTCTTGGTATCTCCTACTGTACTGCATATGGTGGTCTGGTCTGGCGAGCGCATCTTGATGCGGGCGAAACCTTGTTGGTGTTGGCTGCGGCAGGCGGGGTCGGGCTCGCAGCCGTTGAAGTAGGCCGTGCAATCGGGGCCTTTGTCATTGCCGCCGCTGGAGGAAAGGAAAAATGTAGGCTGGCTTTTGAGCACGGAGCGAACGCCGTGATCGACTATCGTGACGAAGATCTGCGTGGCCGAATACGCGACCTGACACCACTTCCGGGGCTCGATGTGGTTTTCGATCCCGTCGGTGGCGAATTGTCGGAAACCGCCTTACGAAGTTTGCGTCCGAGTGGACGCTTGGTCAGTATCGGCTTTGCTAGCGGCTCGATGCCGCAGATTCAACCAAACATTCTGCTGGTAAAGAATACTTCGTTGCTCGGCTTCAACTTTGGAGCTTACATCGGATGGTCACCGGTGGACGAGCGCGAGTACTACGAGCCGAAGGTGCGGTGCGCAGTCGAGCACCTGTTCGAGTGGTACGAACAAGGCAGGATTCGACCGTTTGTTGCCGCAAGCTACCCGTTGGAACGCTTCGCTGAAGCCCAAGATGCGCTACTTGGGCGCAGTACGGTAGGGAAAATCATGCTTGTGCCTAGTGAGTCTTAATCAGGTTATTGAAAGGACAATAGATCATGAAATTGACCAGTAGTTGTTTTGAGGACAACGGAACCATCCCGAGCGAATGCGCCTTTGGGGTGATAGATCCTCAGACTCGTATAGCTCTCTCAAGCAATATCAATCCCGACTTGGAATGGAGCAACATTCCTGTAGCCACGAAGTCCCTTGCCCTGATCTGCTATGACCCTGACGTCCCTTCGGCTCTGGAAGATATAAACAAAGAAAATCGGTTGATTCCTGTCAGCGCTGAGCGCGTAGATTTTTACCATTGGGTTCTGGTCGATATTGCGCCGAGTCTTGGGCGTATCGCCAAGGGACAGTTCTCGAACGCAATCATACCTCGCGGCAAACCCGGTCCCGACGGACCGAATGGCACGCGTCAGGGTCTCAACGGGTATACCACCTGGTTTCACGACGATGACAACATGTCGGGGAATTATTTTGGTTACGATGGTCCCTGTCCGCCGTGGAATGATGAGTTGTCCCATCGCTACATCTTCAAGCTATATGCGCTCGATGTTGCCAAGTGCCCAGTGACAGGAATCTTTTCTGCTCCCGCAGTGCTTAAGGCGATTCGCAGCCACATTCTCACCACGGCTGAACTTATCGGTCGCTACACGTTGAACCCGGACATCTCGGACCCGGTTACGCCATAGCGTGGTAATAGGCTGATTAACAGATTCAGATGGCGCCAGGTAAATTTGGTCAAGGAGAAACAAGATGGGTAGTCGTACCGTACTGAAGGGAAAGCTGCATCGCGTGACAACGACGCATTCGGAGTTGCACTATGAAGGGTCCTGCGCCATTGATGAAGACTTGCTGAACGCGGCTGATATCCGCGAATATGAGCAGATTGATATCTACAACGTCACGAATGGTGAGCGCTTTACTACATACGCCATTCGAGGTGAGCGTGGCTCGGGCATCGTTTCAGTCAATGGTGCCGCAGCGCGCAAGGCAGCACCGGGCGATCTCCTGATCGTCGTCAGCTATGGTGTCTTGACTGAAGATGAAGTGAGATATTTCCAGCCTCGGCTCGTATATGTGGATGCACGAAACCGGATTCTTTCGGAACGCGCCGCGATTCCAGTTCAACTAGCGGCTTGAAGCCACTAACTGTCCATAAGCACAATGATCCGCCGACCTGCGCGGGGGTCGCCGGCTTTTGCCGCCGCTATCCCGGCGCAAATTCCTCGCGGTGGCCGAAGCCCTTGCTGTTGTCGACGAAATGAATGTGATCCGCCAGGAGGCGATACCAGCGCACCTTCGCCAGCGCCGCGAAGATGGCCGGCGGTACCGTGGCCAGCGGCGCCGCGATGGGAAACTTCCCGCCATAGAGCCGCTGCGCGCATTCCCGTTCCTCTCCCTCAAGTTCCACGACCCGGCCTTCGAGCTGGATGCCCTTGATTTGTGCCCAGTTGGAACAGTCTTCCTGGATGGTCGCGGCGCAGCGCGCATCCTGCGCCAGGTTGCGGCAATGGCGGCTGCTCGGTGACGAGAGGAAAACCAGCGAGCCACCCTCGCTGGCGTAGAACACGGCGGCGGCCCACGGCCCCTCGGAGCCTTGTGTGGCCAGCGTCATCACATTGTGGCCGGCGAGGTAGTCCGTCACCGCGAGCGGCAAGGTCGTTTTCATTCGGACACTTCTTTCGTCGTTCGTCCTGTCGCCGGTATTATGCGGCTTGAGAAAGCACATCCGGATGGAAACACGTACCATGGGCTCACGACATACTTTGATAGGACGCGGGGCATGAAACTGGTGTTCGGCATTTCGGGAGCGAACGGCTTTAATGGTGATTCGAGAAAATTATCAACACATTGGAAGATCAACTCGCATCAGGTTCTATCAGATGGCCCATGCGGTGCGCTTTAGTGTCCAGATACGCCTCATTGTGGGGAGTTCTGGGCGATGCAAAACTTATGCGTTTGACTACCTCGAAGCCAAGCTCGCGCATCGCGGTGACCTTGCTTGGGTTGTTAGTCAGTAGCCTTAGACGGTACACACCGATGTGATCGAGCATCGGCTTGCAGATATCGTAACTACGAGCATCCGCTTCGAATCCTAGGTGCACATTGGCGTCCACAGTATCTGCACCCTTATCCTGCAAGTCATATGCCTTGATCTTGTTATGCAAGCCGATCCCACGCCCCTCCTGGCGCAGGTAAAGCAATACGCCCCGTTTCTCCTTGCCGATTATCTTCAGGGCAGTGCGCAACTGAAATCCGCAATCACAACGCAGGCTGAATAGTGCGTCACCAGTCAGACACTCGGAATGGATACGGGCTAGTATCGGTTCGCCGCTGCTGACGTTGCCCATTGCCAATACCAAATGTTCTTTGCCCGCGGAATCGACGAAGCCATAGGCCGTAAACAATCCCCAGCGCGTGGGAAGCCGGCTTGACGCCACAAAACGGACATCATCCACGGCCATGTTCGGACCGTGCCAGGAAAGAGTACAGAGTAGTACATCGGCCCGGTTCGATTCGTGGGCGGACTTCATGTTTCATGCTTGCCATCGGAGTCTTTCGGGTTTCAGAGATCAGCAGACGACGCACATCGAAAGATCGATCGCCTTGATATTTTTGGTGATGCATCCAATTGAAATTCGGCTCACACCGGTTTCCGCCACTTCACGCAGATTTGCCAAAGTGATTCCACCCGAGGCTTCTAGTTCTGCGCATCCGGCGGTAATTGCCACTGCCTCACGCATCTGCTCGATAGTGAAATTATCGAGCAGTATAAGTTTCGCACCGGCAGCGATTGCTGTTCTAAGCTCGTCGCAGGTTTCTACCTCGATCTGTACCGGCAGGTCCAGCGGAACAAGCGCTGCCGCCGCGCGGAGTACTTCGGGAATGCCGCCGGCAGCAGCAATATGGTTCTCCTTGATCAATACTCCAGCGTAGAGCCCCATCCGATGATTGGTACCGCCTCCCACGCGCACGGCATACTTTTGAGCGATGCGCAAACATGGCAGAGTTTTTCGGGTGTCGTAGATAAGCGTACTGGTATCTGCGACTGCATCTACATATTGGCGAGTCGCGGTCGCTGTGGCGGAAAGCGTCTGAAGAAAATTGAGTGCGGTGCGCTCCGCGCTAAGTAGAGCACGCGCATTGCCCTGGATTTCGCAAACCGTCTGGGCCGGCTCTAAACGCTCACCTTCATGCGCCAACCAACGAAATTCAACAGCAGAGTCCAGTTCTCGAAAGCATTCCTCGAACCACGGGATGCCACAAAGGATAGCCGCTTCGCGACTGGTTACCGTGGCGACGGCTGAGTGATCGGCTGAAACCAGCATGGCCGTTAAATCACCGGATCCCATATCCTCTTGGAGGGCCGTACGTACGGTGAGAAGAAGTTCTGAAGCAGGAATTGTTTTAGGCATATTTTTTGAGGAGTTGGGCTCCTCGATCAGATCGCGCCATGTCAGGTCGCGGTTGTGGTGACTTGTGAGAACGATACAAGTTCTGGCATGGGCCACCCCAATATTGCGCTCGCGGGGAGTTCTATCTTTGCCCTGAAATCAACTGTACGTCAGCCGCATGTTCCATTACCTCTTACTAACAGGGAAATAATTCAGCATTTACTTCTTTCCACCCATTCGGTGTCAGGGATTCAGGTCTCTCGGCCAAGCAAAAACCGAATAATAGCGGGGGCCATATTCTGTGTGTAGGCCTCAGTTTCAGGGCGGGCGTTACTTCAGCGATCAACAGGCCCGTTTTGTGACAGGCAGAATTAGTAATATTAACAAGGCCACAATATGGATATAAAAGTTGTGGCGAATCACAAGCATATATATGACTAAGTAGAACTATAGCAGATACTGTCACATTGGAACGATTGGCATGGTTTAAATCAGCGATCACCATATGGACTATTGGGCAGAACCATTCGGAAATGTAAATGGGGACAGAAAATGCAGGTATAGGTGACATTCCGTTTGGATACCCAACGATATCGGAAGGTACTGCAATCGATGTGTAGCGTAGAAAGACTGAATTCGACAACATCTCGATTGGCGCTACCTACAGGCCATCATTCCAACTTATCTAGGCAGCGCGACAACTCATGGAATCAATAATCAACTACGGCGATGGAATTGCTGCAATTGACAGCGGATTCATTCGACCGAGGCTTGCTGCGGTCCACTGTATTATTGAGGAAGATCACGTGGCTCTGGTGGATACCGCGACTAATCCCAGTTCGATAAAAGTACTGGCTGCGCTAGCTGCCCATGGTGTTCGGCCGACACAGGTAGACTGGATTTTGCTTACCCACATCCATCTCGACCATGCTGGCGCGGCGGGAGTTTTGGCGCGTGTTCTACCTAACGCGCGAGTGGCTGTACATCAACGGGGAGCGCGCCACATGGCTGATCCATCACGGTTAATGGCGGGTACTGTTTCAGTGTATGGCGAAGAACTGGTGCGCGAAAGATATGGAGAAATTCTTCCGATCCCACCCGAACGCATCACTGAGGTTAAGGAAGGCAGCCTTCTGAAGCTGGGTGCGCGCACGATTCGCGTGCTCGACACACCAGGTCATGCACGCCATCACGTTTGTTACGTAGATGAAACGACTGGACATATCTTCACCGGTGACACATTCGGTCTGTCTTATCGCGAACTGGACAACGCCGGGCGTGCCTTCGTTTTGCCTGTGACCACGCCCACACAGTTTGAGCCCGATGCTCTGCATGAGTCGGTCGCACGTATAGCGGCTCTGAAACCGGAAGCCGTGTATGTCACCCATTTCGGGCAACTTCGCGACATTCCTCGTCTCGCTTCTGATCTGCACCGGCTTATCGACAGCTTCGTCGCAACGGCGCGTTCCGTCTCTGGTAATGGTCAGCGGCGAAACGAGCAACTTCGTGTTGCGCTCAGTGAACTGCTTGAAGAGGAAGCAAGTCGACAAAACTGGGGGCTTCGTGGCGCTGCACTGTGGAAACTTCTGGCCGCGGATATTGAGCTCAACGCCCAAGGGCTAGCCGATTGGATCGACAATCACAACTCTTAGCGATGGGTTGCGCTTATGGCTGGCAGCGTCAGTTTGTTCAAATATTGACCGCATGAGGTGAAACAAAGTGTTCACTTGTAAGTCATCTGAATTCGAGTAACAACGGCAATCAACGGACCTGAAAGAGGATCTGCTCATGAGCACGAATCGCACAGCAACGCTGACTATAGATGGCAAGAGTCACGAGTTTCCCGTGATGGTGGGAGTGCATGGCAACGATGTCATCGACATCCGTACCCTGGGCGCCAAGACCGGCTTGTTCACCTACGACTCCGGTTTCCTTTCCACGGCCAGTTGCCAGTCGAAGGTCACCTTCATCGATGGTGATAAGGGTGAGTTGCTGTACCGCGGCTACCCGATCGAACAACTGGCGGAGAACTGCAACTTCCTCGAAGTCGCCTATCTGCTGAAGAACGGCGAACTGCCGAACAAGTCCCAGAAGAGCGAGTTCGAGACCACGATCAAGAAGCACACCATGGTGCATGAGCAACTGGTGCGGCTCTATCAGGGCTTCCGCCGCGAC
>DAOLZE010000118.1:0-7070 GCA_035426125.1 Rhodocyclaceae bacterium | reverse complement strand
CGTGGCACGACAGGCCGGAAGACGCTGACGGCATCAATGTGGTGATCCATGAATTTGCGCACAAGCTCGATATGCGCAATGGCATTACCGATGGGCTGCCACCGATGCACGAAGGCATGTCGCGCCACGCCTGGCGCGCCGCATTTGAGCCGGCCTACGCAGATTTCTGTGCGCGGGTCGAGGCCGGCGCAAATACCTCACTCAATCCCTATGGTGCCGAAGCACCCGCCGAATTCTTCGCGGTCATGAGCGAGGCATTTTTCGAGATACCGCAATTGCTGCACAAAGAGTATCCGGCAGTGCATGAGCAGTTGTGCCTGTTCTACCGGCAGACACCCGGCCCAACCTGAGCCGCCGCTGAATCTGGTGCGAGTGAACGCCCCTCATTGCCATGATCCGCTATAATCCACCCGGTTAATTACTCGGGAATGAATAATGGGTTTTCTGTCTGGCAAACGCATTCTGATCACGGGTCTGCTCTCCAATCGCTCGATTGCCTATGGCATTGCCAAGGCCATGCATCGCGAGGGTGCCGAGCTTGCCTTTACCTATCAAAATGAGCGCATTCAGGAACGTGTCGCCAAGTTGACGACAGAATTCGACAGCCCGCACCTGTTCCCTTGCGATGTCGCCGAGGATACGCAAATAGACGCGCTGTTCTCCGGAATCGGCAAGCTCTGGGGCGGCCTCGATGGCCTCGTGCATTCGATCGCCTATGCGCCAACCGAAGCACTCGAAGGCGATTTTCTCAACGCCATTTCACGTGAGGCATTTCGCGTTGCCCACGAAGTTTCTGCCTACAGTTTCCCGGCCTTGGCCAAAGGTGCCAGGCCGCTGATGAAGGGCCGTAATGGCTCACTGTTGACGCTGAGCTACCTCGGCGCCGTGCGCACCATGCCGAATTACAACGTCATGGGACTGGCCAAGGCCAGCCTGGAAGCCTCGGTGCGCTATATGGCCGCAAGTCTCGGCCCTGAAGGTACACGCGTCAATGGCATCTCGGCCGGGCCGATCAGAACCCTGGCGGCTTCCGGTATCGGCAGCCTGGGCAAGCTGCTGGCCTACAATTCCCACCATGCACCGCTGCGCCGCAACGTCACCATCGAGGAAGTCGGCAACGCCGCTGCCTTTCTCTGCTCCGACCTGGCGAGTGGTATCACGGGCGAAATCATGTACGTCGATGCCGGTTTCAACACCACGGCGCTCGGTAATGCCGAGCCGATCGCGTAAGATTTAAAACAGAAAAAACAGGAAACAAAAAGGCCCGGCATGCCGGGCCTTTTCTTTTTTACCTGGCAAAATTTCACCAGGCAAAAATTCCCGACTCCTATTGCAAGTCTTTGTGCTCGAGTGCCGTCTTGTTGATAGTCACCGGATATTGAATGCGCAAAGCGGTGAGCCAGGCGGAAAACTCTTCCTCGGCGACGATACGCGCATATTGCTGACGCAGCGACTTGGCACGCTCATTATCCGCACCAGTAGCGACATAAGGTTTGACCTTGGTAATGCGATACAGCGCATAGCTGCCATCAGGTAAAGCAGCGCCGGCATACGTGGGCAGCTTGGCAACATCTGCGGCAAAAATTGCGTGAAGTGCATCTGCGGCAATTCCGCTTGAGTCAAGACGCGAAATTGAGCGCGAAGCTCCCCATGCGGTATCGACCGGATCGCCCTTGACGAGTTTGGCAAGGCGCGCCATACCCTCCTTCTTCGCCAGCTTCACGGCCTCTTCGTGCTTTAGACGGCTTTCGATATCCGCATTGACGGATTCCAGCGATAACTGCACGGCCGGCTTGTACTCCACCACACGCGCTGCGACCAGGGTATTCTGCGCAACCTCGACGGCCTCAGTGTTGCGCTTGTTCTTGATTGCATCGTCGGAGAACAGTGCAGCAATCAGCTTGGGATGGTCGAGCAGCCCCTTGCCGACGCCGCTTTTGGCCAGCCAGGGGCTTTGCTGCACCGTCAGGTTGAATTTCTCGGCAGCCGGCTTGAGGCTGTCGGCCTGTTCGTACACGGTATTGCTGAAAGACTCTGCAATCTCTGCGTATTTCTTTGCCGCCGCCTGGTGCTTCAATTCATCGAGAATCTCGTTGCGTACTTCCGCGAGAGGCTTGACCCGCTCAGGCTTGATGCCGGTCAGCCTGATGATGTGAAAGCCGAAATCAGAATGGACAAGATCGCTGATACCGTTCTCCTTGAGCGAGAAGGCGCTTTCCTCGAACGGTTTGACCATCATGCCACGCGCGAACCAGTCGAGATCGCCGCCCTTGGCAGCCGAGCCCGGATCTTGCGAATACTGCTTGGCGAGTTTGGCAAAATCGCCCGGTGCCTTTTTGACCTGAGCAAGAATATCTTCAGCCTTGGCCTGGGCTGCTTTCACTGCGGCCTCCGGCGCACCCTTGGCGACATTAATCAGGATGTGGCTGGCGCGACGTTCTTCATTCTGCTTATAGCGATCAGCATGGCTCCGATACCAGGTTTCGATTTCCTTTTCACTAACGCTGACCTGCGACATCAGGGCATCCTGACTTAACACAAGATACTCTGCGCGCATCTGCTCCGGTGACTCAAACAATTTGCGATTAGCCTCAAAATAGGTTTTTGCCGCATCGGCAGAAAGCTTCACCTGAGCAATGAAATCCGCAGGCTTGAGCAACGCTTCGCCAATTTCACGCTCTTCAAGCTGCGCCGCAATCCAGCGATCGGCGGAAGCATGTCCGGCAATCGAGCCGTCACGCACCGCTGAAATCGTCTGCTGACGCGCCAGATCCTGGCGCAAGCGGTACTCGAACTCGGCAGCACTCATGTTCTGTGAAGCGACGAAAGCATCGTAACGCTGCCTGGAAAATTTGCCATCCTCGATGAAATTCGGATGGGTCTGAATGAGATCACTCAATTGTGCATCGCTAACTGTCAGATACGATTTCGTCGTATACAACGCCAGCAAATGCTGATTGATCAACGATTCAAGCGCGTCCCGACGAATCTCCGGATTATCGAGAATGCTGGCGGGGATATCGCGGCCGAACCGCTGACGAATCCGCTCCTGCTGCTCACGCAGCGCTTGCTGCAATTCCTGCTGCAATATCTTGTTTGAGCCTATGCTGGCAACTACATCGCCACCGCTGGAATTGCTCATATAGGATTCGACACCCCAGAAAGCGAATGGCAGCGTTATCAAGGCCAGGAAAAGCTGGACAATCTTGCGATTGTTATGGACGTATTCAAACATGCTGTTTTACCGGAAGCGGACGGTGGACAATGAACTCTTGATACTTAATACGGATATACGAATTGGCCGGGCAACAAAACAAAAAGCGAACCAGCATCTCTGGCTCGCCCTGCAATCCAGCGAAGTATCTGGCGGAGTGGACGGGACTCGAACCCGCGACCCCCGGCGTGACAGGCCGGTATTCTAACCAACTGAACTACCACTCCCGATATTCGATATGCAATTCCTGTCGCCCCAGGTACCGACAGGCAAGACAAATGCATATCAGGAATCCTGTGCCGACAATGCGACCGCAGCCTACGCATTATACGAGAAGAGCCGCGCTGATGGAAGCTTCGCGACACGCCTCAACACTCCGCCACATGCCGGATACGCGGCAAAAACACGCGTTCACGCGTTACAAATAACAAACGGCTCGGGGAGTCCCCGAGCCGTTCGGACAAACACATTGCGTCAATTATTTCTTGGCAGCTTTTTTCTTGCCAGCTACAGCTGCCTTGAACCCGGCGCCCGCCTTGAACTTGGGCACTGTGGTTGCGGCAATCTTGAGTTCCTTTCCAGTCTGCGGATTCCGTCCGGTCCTGGCTGCACGTTTGGACGAACTGAAAGTCCCGAAACCAATCAGGGTCACGCTATCACCCTTCGAAACAGCCTTGGTAACGGCCGCAACGATTGCATCCAGCGCCTTGCCGGCTGCTGCTTTGCTAATGTCAGCCTCTTTTGCCGCGACTTCGATGAGTTCAGATTTATTCATGAATTTTCCTTTGGAATTGATTAAGAACTTTGCAGGAGCGACAGTCAGACTGCCTATTGAGACAGTGACTGGTTTGATTCTACCCCCACGTTTGCGCGTCTGACAAATACTTTGACAAATAAATTTTGTCGAAAGTCGGAAAAATAAGACAGTGAGCGTTTTCTCCGAGTCCCCGTCAATAGAAGAGATTGGCCAAATAGGCGGATATCCAGTCGACGATCGTCCTCGCCGGAATACCGGCTGATGACTGGAAGCCGCTGATATCCAAAGTCAATTTTTACCTGGCAGGCAACTTATTCCTGGGGATTGTTCGCCTGTATTGTCATGGCGTGGCGGGCCTTGCTCTGCAAAGCCCGATAGGATCGCTCCCATTCACCCTCATGAGGCGTTGTCAGCGCAATTTGGCGGACAACTGCCTCCAGTGCCTGCATCTTCCGCTGCATTTCGAACCGTGCCTGGGCCAGTGCAGCCTCGTGCTCGTCGGCATACACGAATTCCACCTTGCGGTCCTGACAGACACCGATGCATGTTTGCGGCGCCTCGATTTTCCCGCAGCCAATGCACTGCCAAGCTTTTACGTGCTCAATCGTCATATGCTGTATTAACAGGTGGAAAATGCTGACACCTGCGATTTGTAATTTACGGGCAATCCGGGGTTATAGATTTTCCCTCGGGATCGCCCTCCGTCGCGGGACCTTCGCCCTCGATGCGCGCACGCTTGCGGCGCAGCCGCTCATTTTTCTCGTCGCTGCTCTTCTCGTCACCGTTGAAAAAAACATAACGGCCGGCGAGGACGCAGCCTTTCATGCCAGGATCGCATGGCAGATTGTTGACCTTGGTACAAACACCGTTATTCTCATGGGGACAGCCCCAGGCGCCTGCCATATATCACCCCTGCTCAAGAAGTTGTCGTGTTCCGATTCATCGAACCAACCTTGCTGAAACTACAAATTACAAATTGCACTGTACTCCAATCCGGTTTCATTGAATTTACTTGCAATCCTCTGAACCCCGATCAGACGCGCCGCAACAGAACGGTGATAAGCAGCGACGAGTCCTCCAGCGCCAGGACGGTGTGCGGCTCGCCATCCGACAGATATACCATGCTACCCGCACGGAGTATTTGCTGCCGCCCGTGCGCTACAAATTCCACTACCCCCTCCAGGCATTGAATGGTGATCGCACCGGATGCTCGATGCTCCGGAGTTGCCTTACCGGCAAGCAAGGCAAACCGGAAGACTTCAAGATGATCCGCACGTACCAAGGTTTTCGAACCATGTTGGCGCAACTCCGTGCCCAATGGTCGAACATCGATCAGTTCGCCGGATGCTGCATGAGGGATGGACATGACAGGCTCCTCAATACGGAATTAAATACCGGGAAAACTCCGCCTCAGTGACTGATCGGCTTCCAGCCGGGATCATCGAAATAGGCGGCATAACTTTCCAGCGCATCAATTGTCATTATTGCACCATCCTGACGCTGCCGATTCTTCACTTTCCCTTCCATCGCCTCCGCACCTTCCAGAAGGCTGGCGATGATCAGGTGCAGTTGCGCATCCGCTTTCGGTGCGAGCTTGCAGTTGCGCACCATGTAACCGACTTCGTCGTTGATCTTGCTGCTCAGTGCAGCGTACCCGGCAACAGAAAGTCTCTCCTCATGAATATCCCTCAAGGAAGCATCAATGGCGTTGCGAATGTTCGTCATCGCATGGCGTAGCGGTTCATCCGTTACCCATTTCCTGCCATCATCGAGCGTCAACCCTGGCGACGCACCGGCATGATGCTGGTGGGTGGCATGTGTGTCTGCGCCATCGGGGACGGCAACCGGCTCCACTGTCGATGCGCTGGCGTTGACAAACCAAAGCAGGGAAAACGCGGCACCGGCGGCAGTCCAAAATCGGGAGTTCCTCTGTATTGTCTTCATAGCACCTCCTTGAATAGGCCCGTTAAAATGTTGAACCAACAGCGGCAAGCACATCCGGCGACAAACCCGCCTCGGCCAGCGGAAACAACTCACGCTCCTCAAAGCGAACATGCGCCTCCAGCGCCTCGCCAAAGCGGTGCAAGGCAGTGTGATCCTGTTTCTCTATCCTCTCGGATAGCGCACGCAACTCGGCATGCTCAGCCAGGGTACGCTGAACTGCGCGGCCCTCATTTATACTTTGCAAAGCCGGCAACAACACCGTCTCCTCGGCCCGGAAATGCGGCTCAAGCTCAATGGCAAAAGTTTCGACCAACTGATGCATAAAGCCTTTTGTAGCTTCAACATCCTCCCTGCTCAAACGTTGTGCACGCTTCGCCAACACCAGGGCTGTATGGTGTTCGCGTGAGAGCTGCTTCAGGGCTGCGCTACGTTTCATCGTTGATCCATTTTGAATTCCTGCCGATACCTTAATGAAGACAGTCGCTGCTTGCAGCAAGCCGCCGGATTTTCTTGATGCGTATGCGCCAGACATCCGGCCCCTGCTCCAGATAGTCCCAGGTAAATCCGCGCGGTGACTCGGCAAGAAACAGGTAGAACAGCGGTTTCGAGTGGTGATTATGAACCAGAACCAGTGTCTCGCCGGGCAAGAGACGCTCGAAGGCATCGAACACCATCAGGCGTCTTTCGCTGGGAGCAATCTCTCGAAGATCGACGATTGTCATGGTGGATTGCTGTCTGTTCATGCGCTTCGCTCCTGATCATCTGGCACGCTACTCAAGCCGCATTGTCTATATGCAGCTTCATGCTAGCACCATACATGTTCAAAAGCAATATATATAATACATCTATCAAAAGACATCGGGGAATTACGGCTGTGATCACAGGAAGTGCCCGTCACCTCTGGCTCGCCGATATGTACTCGCCGATATGTAAAATTGGCCATACCCATTCAAAAGAGTAGTATCGATACCTCTTAAGGTTCCTATTTCCAGCCGTTCAAAACAACCATGCGCCTGACCACATTTTCTGACTACACCCTGCGAGTACTGATGTATCTCGCCATTGACCCGTCGAAGCTGGCAACCATTCCGATTATTGCCAACGCCTACGGCATTTCTGAAAATCATCTGATGAAAGTTGTGCATCAGCTTGTGC
>DAOLZE010000117.1:0-7081 GCA_035426125.1 Rhodocyclaceae bacterium | reverse complement strand
CTTCGGTGCCGGCGCGGTCGAAGCGGATATTTCCGGTCTTGGTGCGGGCGGACATCTGTCGTTGCTGGCGGCGCTGCTGGCCTTGTCGGTTTTTTTTGCGCCCTGGGCAACTACAGCGGCCTTGAGAATCTCCCTTGAATGATAATTGCATAATAAAAAGCTCATGAGCAACAAAATCGTTCACTGGTTCAAGTATGCATCGCCGCAGAGCTTCTATCCGCTGGCGGGAAAGATGGTGCCATGGTTCGTCGCACTGGCGGTGCTACTCGGCATTGCCGGCCTGTGGGTCGGTTTCTTTATTGCACCGACCGATGCGACGCAGGGCGAGGCTTATCGCATTATCTTCATCCATGTGCCGGCATCGTGGATGTCGATGTTTATCTATTTGATCATGGCGGCCTGGGCTGGCCTCGGCCTGGCGCTCAACACGCGGCTGTCGTCGATGATGGCCAGTGCGTTGGCACCGACCGGGGCGATGTTTGCCTTTCTTTCACTGTGGACCGGCGCACTGTGGGGCAAGCCGATGTGGGGTACCTGGTGGGTATGGGATGCACGACTGACTTCGGAGTTGATCCTGCTATTTCTCTATCTTGGATTTATCGCGCTACAGGCGGCAATCGACGAGCCGCGCCGTGCTGACAAGGCTGGTGCGGTACTGGCGCTGGTCGGCGTGGTCAATGTGCCGGTGATTTATTTCTCGGTGAAATGGTGGAATACCCTGCATCAGGGCGCTTCCATTTCAATGGCCAAGGCGCCGAGTATGGCGCACACCATGCTGTTGGGCATGCTGTTGATGGCGCTGTCGTTCTGGATGTATTCGATTGCTGTGGCGCTGGTGCGCGCCCGCGCCATCATGCTGGAGCGCGAACGAAATAGTGAATGGGTGAAACATGCAGTGGAATAGCATCGGCGATTTTTTTGCCATGGGCGGCTACGCTTTTTATGTCTGGGGCAGTTTCGGTGTTACGGCGCTGGCGCTGCTGATGGAACCTTTATTGCTGAAGAAGCGTCGAAATGACGTTCTGCGCAGTGTTCGCCGCGAACGCTCGGCTGTCAATCATTCCAGTTCATAGTCCATAGAGAAAATGAAACCACGTCAAAAACGCATCGCCATCATCGTCGGCGGTCTCGCCTCACTTGGTCTCGCCACCTATTTTGTTCTCAAGGCGCTGGACAGCAACATCGCGCTGTTCTACACGCCAACTCAGGTAGCGGCCGGCGAAGCACCGAAGGATCGGACTTTCCGTATCGGTGGTCTGGTCAAGGTTGGTACGGTGCAGCGCAACGACATGACCGTCCGCTTCATCGTCACCGATACCGCCATGGAAATTCCGGTGGCCTATACCGGCATCCTTCCCGATCTGTTCAAGGAAGGCAAGGGCGTGGTGGCACAGGGCAAGATGGGCGCAGACGGCCAGTTCGTCGCCAGCGAAGTACTGGCCAAGCATGATGAGAATTACATGCCGCCGGAAGCACAGCACGCTGTCGATCAGGCCGGCAAGACGGCCAAAACCCTCAAGTAATAAATAACCAGGCAACTGCAACCATGATTCCAGAACTCGGACATTTCGCCATCATGCTCGCCCTGCTGGTTGCCATTGTGCAGGGCGTATTGCCACTCGTCGGCGCACATCGCAATAATGCCGCCTGGATAGCCATGGCACGACCGGCGGCGCAGGTGCAATGGTTGTTGCTGGCAGTGGCTTTCGGCTGCCTGACGTACGCCTTTATCGCCAACGATTTCTCGGTGCAGTATGTCGCCGAGCATTCCAATTCCAGGTTACCGACGGTGTATCGCATTGCTGCCGTGTGGGGCGGCCACGAAGGTTCCCTTCTGTTGTGGGTGCTGCTGCTGGCGACCTGGACGCTGGCGGTGTCACTCTTGTCGACAGCCCTGCCGGAAGCCATGGTGGCGCGCGTCATCGGCGTACTCGGACTGGTGTCGTTCGGCATGCTGCTGTTCATCCTGCTGACCTCCAGTCCTTTCGAGCGCCTGATGGATATTCCGGAAAATGGCAACGATCTGAATCCGTTGTTGCAGGATCCAGGTCTGGTCATTCATCCACCGATGCTTTACATGGGCTATGTCGGCTTCTCGGTGGCCTTTGCCTTCGCCGTTGCCGCACTGCTCTCGGGGCAACTCGATGCTGCCTGGGCGCGCTGGTCGCGACCGTGGACGGTGACGGCATGGATCTTTCTGACGCTCGGCATCGCACTGGGAAGCTGGTGGGCGTATTACGAACTGGGCTGGGGCGGCTGGTGGTTCTGGGATCCGGTCGAAAACGCTTCCTTCATGCCATGGCTGGTCGGCACAGCGTTGATCCACTCGCTGGCCGTGACGGAAAAGCGCGGCGCTTTCAAGAACTGGACCGTGCTGCTGGCCATCGGTGCTTTTTCGCTGAGCCTGCTCGGCACCTTCCTCGTGCGCTCCGGGGTGCTGACCTCGGTACATGCCTTCGCCACCGATCCGCGTCGTGGTATTTTCATTTTGATCTTCCTTACCGTGGTGATCGGCAGTTCGCTGATGCTGTTTGCCTGGCGTGCGCCCAAAGTTGGTATCGGCGGTCGTTTCGCGCTGATGTCGAAGGAAACTCTGCTGCTGGTCAATAACGTACTGTTGGTCGTGGCTTGCGGCTCAGTGCTGCTTGGCACGCTGTATCCGCTGATCATCGATGCGCTGGGTCTCGGCAAGCTTTCAGTCGGCCCACCTTATTTTCAAACGGTTTTCGTACCACTCATGGTGCCGCTGCTGTTCCTGACCGCTGTAGGACCGCTGGCGCGCTGGAAACAGGCCAGCGTTGTGGAACTGGCTGGTCGGCTGAAGTACGCTTTCGCACTGGCTGTGGCGGCCGGTATCGGGTTGCCGTTTGTTTTCGGCAACTGGACGCCGCTGATCGGTTTGGGACTGCTGCTTGCGGTCTGGATCCTTACCAGCGCAGTGCTGCAAATCCGCGCGCGCTGCAAGACTGGCACACCGCCGCGCGCATACTGGGGCATGCAGATGGCACACGTCGGCGTCGCCATCTTTGTCATCGGCGTCACTCTGGTCAAGGGTTACGAAACCGAAAAAGATGTGCGCATGGCGCCAGGCGATACTGTGGAAGTCGGCGGCTATTCGGTACGATTGCTCGGTATCAGGGATGAGGCGGGGCCGAATTACCGCGCTGCGGTGGGCGATCTTGAACTATCGAAGGACGGCAAGGTGTTGCGCACTCTCCATCCGGAAAAACGCACCTACTTCTCGTCATCAATGCCGATGACCGAGGCCGCCATCGATAGCGGATTTATCCGCGACGTGTATGTTTCGTTGGGCGAACAACTCGGCGAACAAAAGGCCGGTGGTGCCTGGAGCGTGCGTGTGCATCACAAACCTTTTGTTGACTGGATCTGGGCCGGCTGTCTATTCATGGCGCTGGGCGGCGTGTTCGCCATCAGCGATCGGCGCTACCGGCTCAAGTTCAGG
Organism: Rhodocyclaceae bacterium; assembly: GCA_035426125.1. Lineage (GTDB taxonomy): Bacteria > Pseudomonadota > Gammaproteobacteria > Burkholderiales > Rhodocyclaceae > Sterolibacterium. Next base: position 3,618 of record DAOLZE010000117.1, on the reverse strand, counting down.
GCGACAGCGACAGTTCCCGGCACACGGGCAGGCGTGACAACATGAAGCGCTTTCTAATTCCGCTAGCATTATTTTTCGTGCTGATCGGCTTTCTTGCCGTTGGCCTGAACCTTGACCCGCGCGAGGTACCTTCGCCGCTGGTGGGAAAATCGGCGCCATTGTTCCAGTTGCCGCAACTGGACGATGGCGGCAAGACGTTTTCTCCCAGAGACATGCTCGGCAAGGTCTGGCTACTCAATGTCTGGGCAACGTGGTGTGTTTCCTGTCGCGCCGAACACCCGTTGCTGGTGGCGTTCACCAGGCAGCACGGCGATCTGGTGAATCTGCCCATCGTCGGCCTGAGCTACAAGGAGGTGCGCGGTGATGGCGAAATCGACGTGAGCAAGATATCGCCGGTCGATGAATTACAGTTGACTCGTAAACGCGCCGCCGCCTGGTTGGCCGAGCATGGCAATCCCTATGCGCTTTCGGCGCTTGATGTCGATGGTCGCGTCGGCATTGATTACGGTGTGTATGGTGTACCGGAAACCTATGTCATCGACAAGGCCGGCATCATTCGCTACAAACAAATCGGCCCCCTGACGCCCGATGTACTCAACAAAAAAATATTGCCGCTGGTGAAGGAGTTGGAGAAATGAGCCAGAGGAATCTCGGAGCATTTGGAGCATTTGAAAAAATCGGAGTAGCGCGTCTGCCGATTCTCCTGCTCCTGTCCTGCATTCTGCTGACCGGCCTGGCCCAGGCCAGGGAAGCCGCGCCCCTGGCCGAGGATGTGGTCGTTGAAAAACGCATGGTGGCGATTTCCGAAGAATTGCGTTGCCTGGTCTGTCAGAACGAGTCGCTGGCCGGTTCGCATGCCGAGCTGGCGCAGGATCTGCGGCGCGAGATTCGCACCCTGATCAAGCAGGACAAGACCGATGCTGAAATCATGGATTTCATGGTTAGTCGCTATGGTGATTTCGTGCGCTACCGTCCGCCGATGAAGGCCAGCACCTATCTGCTTTGGTTTGGCCCATTCCTGCTGCTGATTGGTGCGTTGATCGTGCTGGTGGCTTATTTGCGCCGGCGCAGCGGTAGTACCGAAGTGGCGGCAGAGGCAACGCTCTCTGCCGAAGAACGTCGGCAAGCCGAGGCGCTGCTGAAACAGGGCGATAGCGACAACAAATAATATGCAAACAATGAACAGCCTCAACCTTTACTTTCTGATTTCCGCCACGCTGCTGACGCTGGCCGCACTCGCCTGGTTGTTGTATCCGCTGCTGAAACGTTCAAACAGCACTGCGAATACTTCGCGGCGCGCACTCAATACGGCAATTTATCGTGATCAACTGGTCGAATTGGAGCGTGATCGCGCCGAAGGCAATCTCGCCGCCGCCGATTACGATCAGGCAACCGCAGAGTTGCAGCACCGTTTGTTGCAGGATGCAGCGGTTGCCGATGTCATTCCCGATGTGGCACATCCGGCAAAGCGCACGGCTTTTGCGCTGACCTTGCTGCTGCCGTTGGGTGCAACATTGCTGTATCTCTGGCTGGGTCATCCGGCTGCCATCAATCCTCCAACAGCACAGCAGCAGATCACGCCAACCCAGATCAATGACATGGTGGCGAAGCTTGCCGCACGCATGGAAAAAAATCCGGATGACCTCAAGGGTTGGACCATGCTGGCGCGTTCCTACAAGGCCTTGCACCGCTTTGATGAAGCCGTAAATGCCTTCGAACGCTCGATAAGTCTGGGGGGCGGCGAGAATCCTGACCTGCTCGCAGATTATGCCGATATGCTGGCGATGCGTGCCGGTGGCAATCTCGAAGGTAAGCCACTGGAACTGGTAAAACGTGCGTTGGCACTTGAGCCAAAGAACATCATGGCGCTGGCGCTGGCCGGTGCTGCTGCCTACAATCGCCAGGATTTTGCCGAAGCGACACGCTACTGGGGGGCGCTGCTGAAAATACTGCCGCCTGATTCTGAAGACGCCAAGTCACTCACGGCCACTCTGGCAAAAATCCGCGAAAAGGGCGGCAGTGCCGGCAGTATAGGTCGATGAAATATTCGGGCTAAGCGCCGACGCGAATATGAAGTCGATTCTCAAGCCTGGATATAAGTTCGGATATCGAGAACACTCGTGGATTGGCGTCCGGATCATTTTGGCAGCGCTGCTATTCGGACTGTTCAGCCTTGCTCAGGCAGAGGTGAACAACGGAGCCTCTGCGACCATTCCGGATCTGGAGATGTTTGTCCGGGAGGGCTGCGCTCATTGCGAGGAGGCCGAACGCTTTGTGGCCAGGCTGTGTCAGGAACGTCCTGCATTGCAGGTGACGATTCGCGATATCTTCAAGGACGCTGGCGCGCTCGAACGGTTGCGCGAGCTTGCCGCCGGACACGGCGAGACGGCACTGGGGGTGCCGAGTTTCTACCTGCGGGGCGAACTTCTGGTGGGGTTTTCTGGAGATGCCGTGACAGGGGCGCGCATCCAGTCATTACTCGATCGTCCACGCGATGCGTCAGCAGCGGGAGCATCACTACCCGCAAGCCCCACAGCCGTCACAGACCATTTCAGTCGCGCCTGCACGGCAAGCGACGACCCAGCCTGCAAATCCGCTCGCGGCTCGACCGGCGCAATTACCGTGCCCTGGCTGAATATTTCCATCACGGTTGAAGATCTCGGATTACCGCTATTCACCGCAATCATCGGCCTACTCGATGGCCTCAATCCATGCTCGATGTGGGTGCTGGTCATGATGATCTCGATGTTGGCCGCGATTGGGGATCGGAAGAAGATGCTGGCAATTGCCGGGACCTTCATCATCATCGAAGGTATCGCCTATTTTGCTTTCATGGCGGCCTGGCTCAACCTGTTTCTGCTGGTTGGTGTTTCACGTGCATCCGAGGTTGTGATCGGCGTGATTGCGCTGATCGCCGGTCTGATCAATGTCAAGGATTTTGCGGCATTTGGCCGTGGCATCACACTGTCGATTCCAGCTGCCGCCAAGCCCGGTATCTATAACCGGATACGGAAAGTTTTGCATGAGAAGAGCATGGCGATGGCAATTGCCGGAACCGTTGTTTTGGCCATTCTGGTGCAACTTGTTGAACTGCTCTGCACCTCCGGATTTCCGGCGCTTTACACGCGAATTCTGACGCTCCACCATCTCGATCCGTGGACCTATTACGGATATCTGCTGCTCTACAATGTGATGTACATGTTTGATGATGCCGTGATCCTGGGCATTGGTGTCATTACCCTCAGTCGGCATCGGCTGCAGGAGAATGAGGGGCGCTGGCTCAAGCTGCTTTCCGGAGCGGTGATGCTGCTACTTGGACTCTATCTGATTGCGGCACCACATTGAGCGCGCCCATACTTTCTACACCGCTCACCCGCGACCCTTCGTTGTGTGATGCTACGGAGGTTGTGGGTGCGTTCGACAGCGACGTTGAACGTGGACTCGCTGCCGAAGAAGCTGCCCGGCGTCTGGCACATGCAGGCGCCAACGAACTGCGCCGCACACCGCCGCGTGCAGCATGGCACAAGTTTCTCGACCAGTTCCGCGCGCCACTGGTAATTTTGCTTCTGCTGGCCGTGGTCACCACCCTGATCGTCTGGGTTGTCGAAGGCATGACAG
>DAOLZE010000116.1:0-7153 GCA_035426125.1 Rhodocyclaceae bacterium | reverse complement strand
CGAAGCCACCTACCGCAAGGAACTCGAGGAGCACCCGCACAACGGCTGGTCGCTGCTCGGCCTCAAGCAGGCGCTCGAGGCCCAGGGCAAGCCCGCCGGCGACGTCGCCGCCGAGCTCGAGAAGGCGTGGGCGCGGTCGGACACGTGGGTGCGCGCGTCGCGCTTCTAGGATGCTCCGTATGTCACGCATCGCCCGACGAGAGATGTTGGCGCAGTCGCTGGCGCTGATTCCCGGCACCTCGCGCTCCGGGGCGACGATCATTGGCGGATTGCTGTTCGGCTTGTCACGCCCGGCGGCAACTGAATTCTCATTCTTTCTCGCCATCCCGACACTGACGGCTGCCACCGGTTATGAAATCATCAAGAATCGCGCGTTATTTTCATCAAGTGATATCGGCATTTTTTCGGTTGGCTTTGTCACCTCTTTCATCGCCGCATTCCTCTGTGTACGCTGGCTGCTGCGTTACGTCAGCCGTCACGATTTCACGCCCTTCGCCTGGTACCGCATCGCCTTCGGCCTGTTGATTCTCGCCACCTGGCACTGGGGTATCGTCGACTGGTCGAATCCCTGAAAAGCGCCTCTGCAAGGTGCCATTCAGGTAGGGATACCCCCCCTTCTCAGACCTCTTCAGGCGATTCCGCCTGGTGATAGCGGTGCGGCGGGCTGTATAATCTGCGCCTTTCCCGCTCTGCCACCCCCCCCAATGAATGTCCTTTTCGAAGAGGACGGCGCCTTCAAAGCCGGCGTCGTGCTCGCCGACAACAATACCTCTCTGCAGGTTGAGCTACCCGGCGGCAAGCGCAGCAAGGTCAAGACTGCCAATGTGCTGCTGCGTTTCGACGTGCCGGCACCAGCCGAGTTGCTTGAACGTGCCGGCCGCGAAGCAGAAAATATCGATACCGATTTCCTCTGGGAAACCTGTGGTGACAGCGAGTTCGCCTTCGAGGAGCTGGCGCGCGAGTATGCCGGCCACACCCCGGATCCTGTCGCTGCCTGCGCCATGCTGCTGCGCCTGCATTCCGCACCGATATATTTTCATCGCAAGGGACGCGGTCGCTTCCGCAAGGCGCCGCCGGAAATCCTCAAGGCGGCACTGGCCGGTCTGGAGAAAAAACGCCAGCAGGCGCTGACCACGGAACGCATGGCCACCGAGTTACAGGAAGGACATCTGCCGGCCGAGTTTGCACCGCTGCTCGGCCAGTTGCTCTACAAGCCGGACCGCAACCGCCTCGAAACGAAAGCCCTCGAAGCTGCCTGCACCGAAACCGGCCTGTCGGCGCCACGTCTGCTCGCCCGTTGCGGTGCACTCGCTTCGTGCCACGATTTTCACATCGGACGTTTCATGTTCGAGTATTTCCCACAGGGCACCGACTTTGCTGCGTCGGCAAATAGCTTCGTCGACAACACGCCGCAGGATCTGCCCATTGCCGCCGTCGCTGCCTTCAGCATCGACGACGCACACACCACAGAGATCGACGATGCTCTTTCCGTAACGCCGCAGCCCGGCGGCGGCTGGCGCATCGGTGTGCATATCGCCGCGCCGGGTCTCGGTATTCACCGCGACGATGTCATCGGTGTGATCGCACGGCAGCGCCTGTCCACCGTATACATGCCGGGGCGCAAGATCACCATGCTGCCCGATGCGCTGGTCGAGCGCTTCACGCTGGCTGCCGGCCGCAACTGCCCAGCCATCTCGCTGTACCTCGACGTCGCTGCCGACCTGCGTGTGCTTGGCCGCGAAACGCGCATCGAAATTGTTCCGGTGGTCGCCAACCTGCGTCACCATGATATTGAACCACTGTTCAACGAGGACACCCTTGCCGACGAACTGCCCGCATTCCCCTTTCGCGATGAGCTCAAGCTACTCTGGGAACTCGCCACAGTGCTCGAAGCCGGGCGCGGCAAGCAGGGCGTCAATCAGAGCGACTACAACTTCATCGTCGACTGGCAGGCGGCCGAATCTTCCCCGCCAGCGCCCTGGCAGAACGAGCCGGGGTGCATCGAACTCACTGAGCGGCGACGCGGCTCGCCGCTCGACAAGCTGGTTGCCGAGCTGATGATCGTCGCCAATGCCGGCTGGGGGCGCGACCTCGCCGACGCCGGCATTCCCGCGCTGTATCGCGCGCAGACCTCCGGCAAGGTGCGTATGACCAGCGTCGCCGCGCCGCACGAAGGACTCGGCGTCGATTGCTACACCTGGTTGTCATCACCGCTACGCCGCTATGTCGACCTGCTCAACCAGTGGCAACTGATCGCCTGGCTGCGCAACGAGACGCCGCCGTTTGCTGCAAAATCCACCGACCTGCTCGCGGCGCTGCGCGACTTCGAACTCACCTACGCTGCCTACGCCGAATTCCAGCGCGGCATGGAACGTTACTGGTGCCTGCGCTGGCTGATGCAAAGCGAAGTGCGGCAGAGCGAGGCAAGTGTCCTGCGCGAAAACTTGATCCGTCTGGAGCATGTTCCGCTGGTCTTGCGCAGTCCATCCCTGCCAGCGCTCGACCGCGGCGTACGGGTGATTGTCGAGATCGAAAAGATCGACCTGTTCGATCTGGAAGCACGCGTCGTCTATGTTGAAACCCTCGCCGAACCCGACAATAGCGCCATCAACACGCTGGAAGATCCCGTCGAAGCGACGTAAGCCGCAAACCGCCGATCCCTTGCCTGATGGCCAGAGCCGCAGGGGCGGCCCTGCTACAATCCCGCCCATGCGCCGTCGCCCCTCCACGGTTCTGCCCGGCCCGCTTCTCGAAGAGTCCCACGCCTGGCAGACCATCAAGTCCCTGCTCCCGTATCTGCTGGCCTGGAAAGGCCGGGTCGCCTTCGCGCTGCTTTGCCTGATCGGCGCAAAGCTGGCCAACGTAGCGGTGCCGCTGGTGTTCAAGGACATTATCGATGCGCTGGCCATAACGCCGGACAAAGCCGTCATCCTGGTACCGCTGGGGCTGGTCGCAGCGTATGGCGTGCTGCGTTTCTCCTCGGCGCTGTTCACCGAATTGCGCGAACTGGTGTTTGCACGCGTCACACAACGCGCGGTGCGGACGATTGCCCTGCAGGTGTTCGAGCATCTGCATGCGCTGTCGCTGCGCTTTCATCTGGAACGGCAGACCGGTGGCCTGACTCGCGACATCGAACGCGGCACACGATCGATCGGCTCGCTGATCAGCTACACGCTGTATTCAATCCTGCCAACGCTGGTCGAAATCTCGCTGGTGCTGGGCATTCTGCTGGTCCGCTACGAAGCCAGCTTTGCCCTGATCACATTCTTCACCCTGGCGATCTATATCACGTTCACCTTTTCGCTGACCAACTGGCGCACGCATTTGCGACGTACTGCCAACGAGCTCGACTCGGCGGCAAATTCACGGGCCATTGATAGCCTGCTGAACTACGAGACGGTCAAGTATTTCAATAACGAGACCTTCGAAGCCGGCCGCTATGATGCCCAGATGGCGCAGTGGGAAACGGCGCAAGTGAAGAATCAGGTATCGCTGTCGTTTCTCAATGCCGGCCAGGCGCTGATCATTTCCACGGGCGTCGGGCTGATGATGTGGCGTGCGGCAGCCGGCGTAGCTTCAGGCAGCATGACGGTTGGCGATATCGTGCTGGTGAATGCCTTTCTCATGCAACTGTATGTTCCACTGAATTTTCTCGGCGTACTGTATCGCGAGATCCGCCAGTCGCTCACCGACATCGAACGCATGTTCACCCTGATGCGGCAGAACCGCGAGGTGCAGGATGCACCCGATGCACAGGCGCTACCGAGCGGACCTTGCGCGGTGCGCTTTTCCTGTGTCGAATTTTCCTACGAAGCGCGGCGGCAGATCTTGTTCGATGTCGACTTCGTGATTCCTGCCGGACGCACTGTCGCCGTGGTCGGTCACAGCGGCTCTGGCAAGAGCACACTGGCGCGGCTTCTTTACCGCTTCTACGATGTAACAACGCCGCAGGATCTTGGCGGAATTCTCGTCAATGATGTTGATATTCGCCGACTGACGCAGGCATCGCTACGCGCAGCAATCGGTATCGTGCCGCAGGATACGGTGCTGTTCAACGACAGCGTTTATTACAACATTCACTATGGCCGACCCGGCGCCAGCGAAGACGAGGTACATGCCGCCGCACGCGCAGCGCAACTCCATGACTTCATCAGCAGTCTGCCGGATGGCTATCAAACGCGCGTCGGCGAGCGTGGACTAAAACTCTCGGGAGGTGAAAAGCAACGTGTGGCCATCGCCCGCGCGCTGCTGAAGAATCCACCAATCATGATTTTCGACGAGGCGACCTCGGCGCTCGACACCAAGACCGAACAGGCGATCCAGGCGCAGCTCGATCAGGCGGCATTGGGAAGAACCACGCTGGTGATCGCTCATCGCCTGTCGACGGTGATGAACGCCGACGAGATTCTCGTCCTCGAGCAGGGCAGGATTGTTGAGCGCGGCACCCATCGCGCGCTACTGGAACGTAACGGCGCCTACGCGCAGATGTGGACGTTGCAGCAGCAGGAGGCGCCGCTGGCTGTCGAGGGCACAGGCTGAACAAAAACACCCGATATTATTCAGTATAAATTTATCGGCAAATTTTCATTTAAACAAAAACTGGCTAGACTGCCGAAGTTCACACAAAGGAAACACAGATTGCGTACGATTCTGATCATCGTCCATGATTTGCTGGTCGCAGCCTTGGCATGGATGCTGGGCTACTGGCTGCGCTTCAACTTCGACATCCCGCCAGGCTATGTCAAAGGCATGCTTGGCGCATTGCTGGTCGTCGTACCGGTGCAGGGCCTTGTCTCCTGGAAGCTCGGACTTTATCGAGGGCTCTGGCGTTTTGCCAGTCTTCCCGACCTGAAACGCATCATGACTGCGGCATGGGTCGGCGCGCTGGCTGTGGCGATGCTGTTGTTCATGTTGCAGCGGCTGGAAGACATCCCGCGCTCGGTACTCGTTCTGTTTCCGGTTTTTCTGATGCTTTTCATGGCCGGCAGCCGCTTTCTCTATCGCTCCTGGCGGGATGGTCATCTGCTGAGCATCCGCAATGTCGCCAGCGAGCCGGTGCTGGTGCTCGGCGCCGGGGATGCGGCCATGGCCCTGCTGCGCGAACTGGCGCAGAGCCGGCAGTGGCATGTCGTTGGTCTGCTCGACGACGATCCGACAAAATACCGGCGCCTGCTCCATGGCGTACCGGTGCTCGGCCCACTCTCCGGGGTAGCTGAACAGGCTGAAAAGCATGGCGTACAACATGTCATCATGGCCATGCCATCAGCATCGCATCCGGTACGCCGCACCATCGCCAGACAAGCAACAGAAGCCGGATTATCGGTGCTGACCGTGCCGGGATTTGACGATCTGCTATCGGGGCGGGTGACGATTTCCCAGATACACAAAGTAGAACTGGAGGATTTGCTCGGCCGCGACAAAGTACAGCTCGACGATGCCGGTCTGCATGACATGCTGACCGGCAAGAGCATTCTGGTGACCGGCGCTGGTGGTTCGATCGGCTCCGAACTGTGCCGGCAGATCGCGAGATTTTCACCGCGTCTGCTGGTGCTCTACGAGATGTCGGAATTTGCGTTGTATGACATTGAGCAAAAACTCGCCAGTCAGTTTCCGCAGCTTCCGCTTGCCTGCATCATCGGTGACGTGCGCGACTCAGGACGTCTGGCCGATATATTCTCCGCACATCACCCGGAAGTAGTATTTCATGCTGCCGCCTACAAACATGTGCCACTAATGGAAAACCGCAATGCCTGGCAGGCGATCCGCAACAACGTGCTGGGTACCTGGCGCGTCGCGCAGGCCGCCATTAATCACGGCACAGCGCGTTTCGTCCTGATTTCCACCGATAAGGCCGTCAATCCGACCAATGTCATGGGCGCAAGCAAGCGGCTGGCGGAAATGCTCTGCCAGGCAATCAGCCGAAGTGCGCGCGGAAAGAATGTTCCGCCGCAGGTAGCCGCCGCACCAACACGTTTTGTGCTGGTGCGCTTCGGCAACGTGCTGGACAGCAGCGGCAGCGTGATTCCAAAATTTCGCGAGCAGATTGCCCGTGGCGGGCCGGTCACCGTCACGCATCCGGATATCATCCGCTACTTCATGCTGATCCCCGAAGCGGCGCAGCTGGTTTTGCAGGCCGGGCTCATGGGTGGAGAAGGCAAAGCGGGCGAAACAAATGATGCGTATGGAAACAGCGGCGAAATATTTGTTCTGGATATGGGCGAGCCCGTCAGAATAATTGACCTGGCGCGTGACATGATCCGGCTCTCGGGCTTCAATGAGGATGACATCAGCATCGATATCACCGGCTTGCGGCCGGGTGAAAAACTATACGAAGAGTTGCTTGCCGACAGCGAAACGACGCTGCCAACACCGCATCCGAAGTTGCGCGTGGCACGGGCGGGGAATGTCAATGACGAAGCCTGGCTGACCGAATTGTGGCAATGGTTGCATCAGGAAAACCTCGACGAGGCCACGGTCAAGGAAGCGCTCCGGCGCTGGGTACCGGAATACCAGCCTGCCGAAAACTGAAAAGCACCATGGCCACCTACGCCATCGGCGACATTCAGGGCTGCTTCGAGGAATTGCAAAATCTCCTGGAAAAAATCCGTTTTGATACGGCATGCGACCGGCTCTGGCTGGTCGGCGATCTGGTCAATCGCGGCCCGCAGTCACTGGAGGTGTTGCGTTTCGTCAAAAGTCTTGGCAGCGCGGCGATCACCGTGCTCGGCAATCATGATCTGCACCTGCTGATGCTGGCCGAGGGTTGTTCGCAGCAGCGCGACGACGATACACTCGGCGCGATTCTCGCTGCGCCGGATCGCGAGATCCTGCTCGACTGGCTGCGCTGGCAGCCGCTGATGCATGTCGAGAACGGCTATGCGATGGTGCATGCCGGCCTGCTGCCGCAATGGACGGTAGACAAGGCGCTGGCGCTGGCTGGCGAAGTCGAGCAGGCGTTGCGCGCAACCAGTTACCGGAAATTTCTCGCGCATATGTGGGGCAGCGAACCCGCTGCATGGTGCGATGATCTGGACCAATGGAAACGACTGCGGGTAATCGTCAATGCGATGACGCGGATGCGCTTTTGCTCCATCGACGGCGTCATGGAATTCCACAGCAAGGGCGAAGCGACCAGTCCGCCACCCGGCTATCT
>DAOLZE010000115.1:0-7300 GCA_035426125.1 Rhodocyclaceae bacterium | reverse complement strand
GCCGGTCACCGCCTCGACACGGCGCACACCGGCCGCCACGCCACTTTCGGCAACAATCTTGAAGAAGCCGATGTCGCCGCTGCGCGCAACGTGCGTACCGCCGCAGAGTTCCTTCGATGATCCAATCGACAGCACGCGCACCTCGTCGCCGTACTTCTCGCCGAACAACATCATCGCGCCGCTCTTCTGCGCATCGGCAATGGCCATCACCTGCGCATCGGTTGCCGCATTGGTAATAACTTCGTCATTGACGAGTTTTTCGACCTGGCGGATTTCATCGTCTGTCATCGGCTGGTTGTGGGCGAAATCGAAGCGCGTCTTGTCGGGATCGACTTGTGAGCCTTTCTGCTGCACATGACCGCCAAGCACTTCGCGCAGCGCCTTGTGCATCAGATGCGTGGCCGAGTGGTTGCGCATGGTGCGGCCGCGCGCCGCGATATCGACCTTCGCCGTCAGCGCATCACCGACCGACAGTGTGCCGGTCTTCAGAACGCCATGATGACCAAACACCGCCGCCTGAATTTTTTGCGTATCTTCGACGGCGAAAATTCCCTGTGCCGATTGCAGCACGCCACAGTCACCAACCTGACCGCCAGACTCGGCATAAAACGACGTGTGATCGAGCACGACGACACCGAGGTCGCCCTCGGACAATTGTTTGACGGGTGCACCGTCCTTGTACAGCGCCAGCACTTGTCCCTTGTGTTCAAGCGCATCATAGCCGTGAAAGGTTGTCGCTGCGCCGCTGTATTCGAGGGTGGTGGCCATCTTGAACTTGCCAGCGGCACGCGCCTGTTCCTTCTGCCGCGCCATGGCCTTGTCGAAGGCGGCAGCATCGACAGTCACGCCGCGCTCGCGACAGACATCAGCGGTGAGATCGAGCGGAAAACCAAAGGTGTCATGTAGTTTGAATGCGGTCTCGCCATTGAAAATTTTGATACCGTCTTGCTCCATCGTCGCCAGGTCGGTTTCGAGAATCGCCATACCATGCTCGATGGTGGCGAAGAAGCGTTCCTCTTCGAGCTTGAGCATGTCCATCACGCGACTCTGGCCGGCCTTCAATTCCGGATATGCGGCACCCATCTCGGCGACCAGATCCGGCACCATACGATGAAAGAACGGCGCACGGGCACCGAGTTTGTAGCCGTGGCGAATCGCCCGGCGGATGATGCGGCGCAGGACAAAGCCGCGCCCCTCGTTACCTGGAATCACGCCATCGGCCAGCAGAAAGGAGCAGGCGCGGATGTGATCCGACAACACCTTCAGCGACGGCGAATTCAGGTCAGCCGTCGAGGTCTCGCGCGCCGCCGCAGCGATAAGATTCCGGAACAGATCGATCTCGTAGTTGCTGTGCACGTGTTGCAGTACTGCTGCGATGCGTTCCAGACCCATGCCGGTATCGACCGAGGGTTTGGGCAACGGATGCATGACGCCCTTCTCGTCGCGATTGAACTGCATGAAAACGTTGTTCCAGATTTCAATGTAGCGGTCGCCGTCCTCGCCGGGCGAGCCGGGTGGGCCGCCAGGAATTTCTTCGCCGTGGTCAAAGAAGATTTCACTGCATGGCCCGCACGGGCCCGTGTCGCCCATCATCCAGAAATTGTCGGAGGCATAGCGAGCACCCTTGTTGTCACCGATACGAATGCAGCGTTCGGCGGGAATGCCGATCTCTTTCGTCCAGATATCGAAAGCCTCATCGTCCTCGGCATACACGGTGATCCACAGCTTATCCTTGGGTAGCTTGAAAACACCCGTCAGCAACTCCCATGCATAGTGAATCGCATCGCGTTTGAAGTAGTCGCCAAAACTGAAATTACCGAGCATCTCGAAAAACGTATGGTGGCGTGCCGTGTAGCCGACGTTCTCCAGATCGTTGTGCTTACCGCCGGCGCGTACGCACTTCTGCGAGGTGGTGGCGCGCGTGTAGGGCCGCTTGTCGAAGCCAAGAAAGACGTCCTTGAACTGGTTCATCCCGGCGTTGGTGAACAGCAGCGTCGGGTCGTCACCCGGCACCAGCGAACTGGAGGCAACGATCTGATGCCCTTTCGAGGCGAAAAAATCGAGAAATTTCTGGCGGATTTCGGCGCTATTCATGGCGTGCTCACAAGACCTAAGACCTGAAGTGAAGCGGCGATTTTAGCATCCTGCTTGCGGTGTCGTTACGGCATCGGAGGCTTCAGGGAATATCTGCAACGAGTCCGTCGATGGTGATTATCGACGTGCGCTTTATCCAGCCTGCTGATGACTCAGAACCTGGCTGGCATTCGCCGTCGTTGCGCGGGCAAGTTCCTCCACGCTGATACCGCGCAACTCGGCCAGCGTCGCGGCGATGCGCGGCAACTCCTGCGGCGAATTGCGCGCACCGTCGAGCCATAGCGGCGGAATGTCGGGTGCATCGGTTTCGAGAACGATGGATTCGATGGGCAGCGTCGCCGCCAGTTCACGGATGCGCGTGGCGCGTGGGAAAGTCAGCGTGCCGCCGAAGCCGAGCTTGAAGCCAAGCCTGATGAATTCGTCGGCCTGCTGGCGACTGCCGTTGAAGGCGTGGGCGATGCCGGCACGCTGTGGAATGCATCGCAACTGCTTGAGCACAGCATCGATAGCGCGACGTACATGAAGAATCACCGGCAAATCGAACTCACGGGCGATGCGTAATTGTTCGATGAAGAACGCCTCCTGGCGCAGCTCATCGCGCGGTGTAACGAAACGATCCAGGCCGATTTCGCCGACGGCAACCGCCTCACCACTATCGAGAATTTCGCGCAGTGCTGCGAGGTCTTCGGGTTGCGCAGTGGGAACAAAGAGTGGATGAATGCCATAGGCCGGGTTGCAAAACGGATAGGCGCGGCAGAGGTGCGTTACGCTGGAGAAGCTGGCGCGGTCGACCGCCGGCACGATAATGCGTGTAACACCGGCAGCCTGCGCCGCAGCAGCCACTTTAGCGCGATCGATAGCAAATTCGGCAGCATCCAGGTGGCAGTGGGTGTCGGTAAACATCGAATCGCTTTCAATCAGAGTGCCGGGTTACGCTGTGCTAACCCGACCTATGCAATCTAGCCACTAATCCCTACCCAACTTCCTCAATCCACGCCATCTGGATTGCTTCAAGAATTTTTTCGCCGCAGTGGCTTTCTTTTTCGCTGAAGCCGGGAAGTTCCAGCGTCCACTGCATCAGGTCGGTGAAGCGTACGGTTTTTGGATCGATATCAGCGTGCCGTTCGGCGAGTTCGATGGCGATGTCGAGCGTGTCAGTCCACTTGAGGCGGCATAAATTTGAATTGGTCATTTCTTGTGTCCCTCGCTGACCATGTTAATGGTGTATCTGGGGATTTCCACGACCAGCGGCGTCTGGTTCACCACTGCCTGGCAGGACAGGCGCGAATTCGGCTCCAGTCCCCAGGCCTTGTCGAGCAGATCTTCCTCGTCTTCCTCGGCAGGCTCCAGCGCGGCGAAGCCCTCGCGGACGATGACATGACAGGTAGTACAGGCGCATGACTGTTCGCAGGCGTGCTCGATCATGATGTCATTTTCGAGCAGCGATTCACAGAGCGTCTTACCCGGCTGTGCCTCGATAACGGCGCCTTCCGGGCAAAGTTCAACATGTGGTAGAACAACAATTCTGGTCATGGTGTTTTTAGTATAGGAAAATTTTTTACTCTCGACTCACAACTCCGCAACCTTTCTGCCCGACAGCACGCGCTGTACACCGCGATTCATGCGTCGCGCGGCAAACTCACCGGTGGCCTGGTTGACCGCCTTCATTGCGGCATCGATGGCGCGGCGATCATCGCCGAGCATCACCGTTTGCAGCTTCGCAACACAACTGTCGATATGCGCACGCTCAAGCATCGAGAGCAGATCAGAATCCGTACCGAGCGCTGTCTGTGTCGCTTCAAGCAGGCGTTGCGCTTCGACCTGGGCTTCACGCAGCGCACGACGGAAGGCATCGTCGGAAGCGTGATTGAAACTGTCCTTGAGCATGCCGGTAATTTCATCATCGCTCAAACCGTACGAGGGCTTCACTTCGATACGTGCTTCGTGGCCACTGGTCTGCTCGCGCGCGGCAACCGAGAGCAGCCCGTCGGCATCGACCTGGAAGGTCACGCGAATACGTGCAGCGCCGGCAGTCATCGGTGGAATGCCGCGTAACTCAAAGCGCGCCAGCGAGCGGCAATCAGAGACCAGTTCGCGCTCACCCTGTACGACGTGAATCGCCATCGCTGTCTGTCCATCCTTGAACGTGGTGAACTCCTGGGCGCGTGCAATCGGCAACGTCGAATTGCGCGGAATAATCTTTTCCGAAAGACCGCCCATCATTTCGATACCCAATGATAAAGGGATCACGTCGAGCAGCAACCAATCGTCACCGGCAGCGCGATTGCCGGCCAGCAGATTGGCCTGCGTTGCCGCACCAAGGGCGACGACCTTGTCCGGGTCCAGATTGTTGAGCGGCTCCTGGCCGAAAAATTCACCGACGGCGTGCTGGATCTGTGGCATGCGCGTCGAACCACCGACCATCACCACACCCTTGATGTCACCGGTTGAAAGGCTGGCGTCGCGCAGCGCCTTGCGTGTCGGAGCAAGGGTTTTCTGTACCAGGGTTTTTGTGATGTCGCTGAAAAGTTCCGTCGTCAGTTTGACATCAACATATTCGCCACTACCCAGCCGAACTGTGATCGGTGCCTCGCCGTGTGTCGTGAGAAACTCCTTGGCCTCACGCGCACAAGTCAGCAACAGTCGCGCATCGGAATGCGAGAGTGGTGCCAGATGCGCTTCCTCGATGATCCAGCAGAACACGCGCTGATCGAAATCATCGCCGCCCAGCGCGGAATCACCGCCGGTCGACAGCACTTCAAAAATACCTTTGGAGAGCTTGAGAATCGAGATATCGAAGGTGCCTCCGCCAAAGTCGTACACCGCATAGACACCTTCAGCCGCGTTATCGAGGCCGTAGGCGATTGCGGCGGCGGTCGGCTCGTTGAGCAGGCGCAACACATTGAGTCCGGCGAGACGTGCAGCATCCTTGGTAGCCTGGCGCTGGGCGTCGTCGAAATACGCGGGGACGGTAATGACTGCACCGCTGAGTACGCCACCGAGTGCCGTCTCGGCACGCTCGCGCAGTACCCGGAGAATCTCTGCGGAAACCTCGACCGGACTCTTGACACCACCTGCGGTGCGTAACTTGACCATGCCTTGGCTATCGACAAAGTCATACGGCATGCTTTCAATATGGGCGATATCCTTGACGCCGCGTCCCATGAAACGCTTGGCCGAGGCAACTGTGTTTTTTGGATCAAGAGACAGTTTCGCTTGCGCAGCATGGCCGACTTCAACGCTGCCATCCGACGCATAGCGCACCACTGAAGGCAGTAGCGTGCGGCCCTTGGTGTCGCTGAGGACTACGGACATGCCGCTTCTGACGGTGGCCACCAGCGAGTTGGTTGTGCCGAGGTCGATGCCAATGGCAAGACGATGTTCGTGCGGTGCAGTCGATTCGCCGGGTTCTGCAATCTGGAGTAATGCCATATTATTTTTTTGTTATATCAAGCGTCGAGTACCGCTAGCGCGTCGTCAACTTCGTCGAGCAGTTTTTCCTGAAACATCAGTTTGCGCACCAATTCAGCAGCCGCCGCGTGATCACGCCTATCGTCAAACAGATCCCCAAGCTGACGATACTGCCCTGTCATTTCCTGCTTGATGCCACGGTGCAAATGATCGAGTGCCGCACTGTCGCTGGCGGCGCACGCTGCCTCGACGGCTTCGCGCCAATCCATCTGGCGTATCAGAAAATCTGGCGGCATGGTGCGCTCACGATGCACATCAATACCGGCAAGAGACAGCAGATATTCAGCACGGCCAAGTGGCTGGCGCAGCGTCCGGTAGGCTTCATTCACCTGCGTCGACCATTGCATCGCCAAACGCTGCTCGGCATCGCCGAGATGGGCATGGCGATCCGGATGGACGCGCGTCTGCATCTCGCGATAGCGTCGATCGAGCTCGTTGCTGTCGATCGCAAAGCGTT
The DNA here is from genome assembly GCA_035426125.1 of Rhodocyclaceae bacterium. GTDB lineage: Bacteria > Pseudomonadota > Gammaproteobacteria > Burkholderiales > Rhodocyclaceae > Sterolibacterium. The sequence continues at coordinate 1,278 of DAOLZE010000115.1, read as the reverse complement.
GCGGCAGATCGAAGAGGCTGAAATGATCCTGGTTGAAATCCATGTTTCCGTGACCAGCGTTCAGAAAATCCAGAACAAGTTGCTTTCATTGAGGGTTCGACCGGATCATCACGAATGGCATCCAACATTCACTGCCGACATTAATGTTGGCACCAACCACCTACCGTTCGTCCTGAGTCTGTCGAATGGTTGCCTAAACGTTGAAGCTCTCGCCGCAGCCGCACTCATCCTTGATGTTCGGGTTGTTGAACTTGAACCCTTCGTTCAGGCCTTCGCGGGTGTAATCAAGTTCGGTACCATCGATATAGGGCAGGCTCTTCGGATCGACCAATACCTTGATGCCGTGGCTCTCGAAAACGACGTCATCGGGATTGACGGCATCGACAAACTCCAGTTTGTAGGCCATGCCTGAACAACCCGAAGTACGCACACCGAAGCGCAGTCCGATGCCCTTGCCGCGCTTGGCGATATAGCTGGCAACGTGTTTCGCCGCCTTCTCGGTCAGGGTGATCTGCGTCATGCTCATTCTCCGTGCTTGAGTTTGTAATCGGCCACCGCCGCCTTGATCGCATCCTCGGCGAGGATCGAGCAGTGGATCTTCACCGGCGGCAATGCCAACTCCTCGGCAATCTGCGTGTTCTTGATGTCGAGCGCCTGATCGAGTGTCTTGCCCTTGACCCATTCGGTCACCAGCGATGACGAGGCAATTGCCGAGCCGCAGCCGTAGGTCTTGAATTTGGCGTCTTCGATGACACCATCCTTGCCGACCCTGATCTGCAACTTCATCACATCGCCGCATGCCGGCGCACCGACCATGCCGGTGCCGACATCCTCGGCATCCTTGGCGAAGGCACCGACATTGCGTGGATTTTCGTAGTGATCAAGTACTTTTTCGCTATATGCCATTTTGATTCTCCGAGACCGATTAATGCGCCGCCCACTGAACGGTGTTCAGATCGACACCTTCCTTGTACATATCCCACAGCGGCGAAAGTTCGCGCAATTTGGCGATTTTCGCATGCAGCAGTTTTACTGCGAAATCAATTTCCTCCTCGGTGGTGAAGCGGCCGAGTGTGAAACGGATCGAGCTGTGCGCGAGTTCGTCTGAACGCCCCAGCGCACGCAGCACATAGGACGGCTCAAGACTCGCCGAAGTGCACGCCGAGCCAGACGATACGGCAATATCCTTGATCGCCATGATCATCGACTCGCCTTCGACATAATTGAAACTGATGTTGATGTTGTGCGGTACGCGCTGCACGAGGTCGCCATTCACAT
>DAOLZE010000114.1:0-7314 GCA_035426125.1 Rhodocyclaceae bacterium | reverse complement strand
TCGATTGACCCGCGATTTCCAGAGTATGCAGTGTGCTGTCTTGCCGCCGATCAACGCACTGCGAGCCGCCAGAGCGAAGTGATTTCGGCTGCGCGCGCGGCATGCAGTGGATCGCTGGTGTCGCCAGCCTTTGGATGGGTGGGGCGGATATCGCTCCGATCCAGGACTTTCAAGCCGGCTGCATCGATCATCGCCAACAGTTCGGCGCGGGAGCGCAGGCCCAGGTGTTCGGCGAGATCCGAGAGGATCAGCCAGCCTTCGCCGGAAATTTCGAGATGCTCTGCCAGCCCCGCCAGGAATCCGCGCAGCATGCGGCTGTCCGGGTCGAAGATCGCATGTTCAATCGGTGAGGCGGGGCGTGCAGGAATCCACGGTGGATTGCAGACGATCAGTGGCGCACGTCCGGGCGGGAACATATCCTGTTGCATGACTTCGACCTGCGCGCGCAGACCGAGGCGTTCGATGTTTTCGCGGGCGCAGGCCAGTGCGCGCGTATTCAGCTCGGTCGCGACAATCTTTTTCACGCCGCGCCGTGCCAGTAAGGCCGCCAACACCCCTGTGCCGGTGCCGATATCAAAGGCCAGAGTGTCAGCTGGTAGCGGTGCATGGGCGACCAGTTCCAGATATTCGCCGCGCACCGGCGAGAAGACGCCGTAGTGAGGGTGAATGCGAATCCCCTCGCCGAGTGCAGGAATCTCCACGCCGTTTTTACGCCACTCGTGCGCGCCGATCAGGCCGAGTAATTCGCGCAATGAAGCAACGAAGACCTGCCGGCCGGGCCCCCAGGCTTCCAGACAGGCTTGCCGAATGTCTGGTGCGCGGCGCAGTGGTATCGTGTAATCAGCCTCGAAGGGTAGCAGAAGCATGCCCAGCGTACGCGCACGTTGCGATTGCGTCAGGCGATGCCGGTTGAATAAATCGGTTGGCGAGGCGGCGGCTGCGGTTTTAGCCTCCACCTTGTTCGAGGGCTTGCGGGATTTGGCCTGCTTGCCATGTTTGCCGTCCATGCGCCGCGCCATCGCTTGCAGTAACTGGCGCGCGTTCTGGAAATCACCACGCCACAGGATGGCCGTGCCTTCGCAGGCAAGACGATAAGCTGCATCAGCCGTGATGGTATCGTCGGCAACCACCACGCGTTTAGGTGGCGGCGTTGCGGCTTCCGAATACCAGGCGGCGGAATGTTCTTCGCCAGCTTCGCTCCAGCGGATCATTGGCTGTTCGCCGGAATTGAGAGTCGTGTTCTTGGGGAGGCTCATATGCCAGATTTGTGTCAGATTTCCCGGAAGGTCGCGCATGATAGCTCTCGCAACGTTTCACGCCCATAAAAATTTCAGGCGGTGCTTCCGGATTTTCGTGATTACTGGATCGCGGATACTGAAATAGTCATGCATACTTACGTCTCGCAAAGCGATCAACGAACATGCCAACGAATATGTCATCCACACCAGCCAAGTGTGTTGGCAAGAAAATGACGCAAAATTTCGTACATTCTGACTCAACCCAAGGAGAAATAGCATGGCTAAAACTCAGGACGCCAAGAAAGCCCTCAAGAAAGAGCCGCTGAAAAGCATGAAGGAAAAGAAGGCCGTAAAGAAGGCCAAGAAGGAAGATAAGATGCGCAAGGGAACTGCGTAATCTGATCAATGGTCTGAATGGTCAGGCGGCGGGCAACAGAAGAACCTCGAAGCGGAAGCATCCATTGGATGCCACATGGCGGGGCGGCAATTCATATTAGAATTGCACATGCGCCACTATCGTTTTATGCAAATCATATATCGGCAGCCCGCCACTTTATCGCAGGAGAGCGCGTGTGGATACTCGCGCTATTGAACCTGGCACAGTGGGCGCCTGCCCGGTTGGTCCCGATGCCTTGCAGGGCATCAAGCGCCAGCAAACCAATCCGGCACGCTGGATTGGCGCGAACTGGCAGGCATTTGGCGAGGCCGTTCGCAGCGCGGGTATTGATCTGAGCGAAACCGCCGGAATGCGCGGCACCTTCGTTACCGACGCCGGCGGCACCGCGTATGGCTTGCCGCATGGTGTCGTGATCGCGCGTAGCGCAGAGCAGATTGCGTCCTTGCTGCGGGCGGCGCAGCAATATCGCGTGCCCGTCACTGTGCGCGGCGGCGGCCTGACGACGGAGGGCGAGTCGGTCGCTTTCGGCGGTGTGCTGCTGGATATGACCGGTATGAGCCGCGTCATTCACATCGATGCAGATGCGTTAACCGTGCGCTGCGAAGCCGGTATTTTCTGGCACAGTCTGGCCGAGGAACTGCGCCGGCACAATCTCGATTATCTTTCTGCGCCGCTCAATCTGACATCGTCGGTGGGTGGTACGCTGGGCGTCGGTGGAATCGACGTAAATTCCGTGCGTTTCGGTTGCAGCGCTGACCAGGCCGTGTCGATACAGGTGGTGACGCCGACCGGAGACATCGTTGAATGTTCGGATACGCAGAATGCCGCATTGTTTCAGCGGGTAATCCTTGGCTATGGACAATTCGGCGTGATTACCGAGGTCACCCTCAAGGCGCGCCCCTATACGCCATTGCGTATGCATTATTTTTATTATGATAATTTGCGTGCTGCGGTTGAGGACTTGCAACTGCTTGATCGTAACGAGGCCAGCGACTACTCCGGAATCCTGACCATTATGGATTGCGCGATCACTCTGCTGGTGGCCTTTGATTCGACGGAGCGTGAAGCGGCATTCCGCGAGCACTGGCAGTCACGTTTGCGCGGCCACGGTGAATTCGGATTTGCCCTGTGCATGTTGCGCCGTTATGCGTTGCGTCCCTGGATGCTCGGCGAGGCCTGGTATCTGTTGCAACGCAAGCGCGAATTGTTTCCTGAATTACAACGTGCCGAATTTATGCGCGATGGCCTGATGCACGATCGTACGGTGGTGTTCTCGCGCGCCGTATGGCGTTTCTGGGGCAGCCGACAAATGGTGATTCCCGACCTGGCGACATCGGCGGAAAAATTCGTCGAGGCCGTCGAACGCGGCAACAAGGTCTGCCGGAAATATTTTCCGCACTACACCCTGTATCTGGTTGGCATCAAGTTGCGCCCGGAGCACCGGCCGCATTACGAGATGTCCTGCATTCCCCCCGATGCCGAAGGCTGGGCCTATGGCTGTGAATTCGAGCCGATGCTGGAAGGGCGTGTGTATAGCCGCGATCATTTTCAGTCATTCAAGAATGCAATCTACGACATCGGCGTTGACCTCGGTGCCAGCTACTATCGCTTCGGCGGCATGATGAAGGGCTATATCCGGCGCGTCTTTGGCGATGCGCTGGTGGATCGTCATCTGGCGATGAAGCGTGCGGCCGATCCGGCGATGATTCTCAATCGCGACGCAATTTTCTGATGTGCCGGTCGAGTGAAAAGTGAAATAAGCAAAATGTACAAAATGATAAAAGACCGTGCACCGGCCGCGCAGAAGAGTTTTGCCGATTGCAGCGGTTGCAGCCTGTGCCTAGTGGTTTGTCCCGTCTGGCGCAATTGTCGCGATATTGCCATGACGCCGCATGGCCGTGCCAAGGCGCTGCAACACGGCGCAGATGTCACGCAGATCGCGGCGTCGATCGAGAGCTGCACCCTGTGCGGTGCCTGCGAGCCTATGTGCCCGGAAAAAATCGACTTGATCGGCATGACGCTGGATCTGCGACGTGCGTTGATGATGCAGAGCGATCATCATTCGACACAAACTTTTTCAGAAACGACGGCGACTGTAAATATCGCCGCCGCACGCGCCTTGTTGCCAGATGCGGCGCTACGCAGCAATGGTGCAGGATTGGCGCGGATCAAAACCTTGTTGGAGAGCACCGGCACTATTGAAGTCAGCACCGACGATGGTACGGATATTTCCCGCGCACTGGAAACCGGCACGGATATTCCAGCGCAGCGTCTGGCGCAATTTCTTGCGCCGTTGCGCCGCTTGAAAGAGATTGTGGTCGTTGATGGGCTGCTGTTACATCAGTTGCTGCGTTGGCTGCCAGGAGTGAAGGTCATCGGCTTGGGAGAGGCGCTCAGCCGCCTGGATGCGGTGCGTCGCATGTTGCGTGCGACGGACCTGTATGTGATCGAGCCACGTGCCTATCACGCCGATTATCAACGTCTGGTCGGCCATTACGAGCGTCTGCGCAGCGAGTACGGCTGCACGCTCAGCCTCGATTTACAGCGCATTGCGATTCCCGTGAGATCCTCCAGACTCCACGAAATGGACGATTTTGCGCAGGCCCGCTGGCTGTTGCATGGGCGCAAGGCGAGTCGCATCGTGGTGGAAAGTCTGGAAGATCGCGCGCTGCTTGAAGGCATTAGCGATTGCCCCGTGGTGCATCTGGCGGAGCTGCTTGAAGCCGTGGATAACAAAGAACAAGGGAGGTCGCACTGATGCGCTCGGTGGATGTGATCATCGTCGGTGCCAGCCTTGCTGCTGCTGCTGCCGCCAAGCGACTGGTGGATGCCGGGCTGGAAACCATCATTCTGGAGCGCAAGGAATTACCGCGCCACAAGATTTGCAGTGGCATCCTGTCGCCACGTGGCCATCGTTTCCTGTTGGAGAATTTTGGCCCGCTGCCACGTGAAACTCTCCACGAACCGACTGCCTGTCGCGGCGTGACCTTTCATTTTCCCAGCATGGTTTCCATGCCGATGGATTTCTTTGGCGGCACCACGCCGCACCTGCACCGGAAATATTCCGACGACTGGGCGATCCGCCGTAGCGGTGCTGAAGTTCATGACCAAACAGCATTTGTCGGTTTGCAGGATCATGGTGATCATGTGATGGTCACAGCGAACAGGGACGGTGAACCCGTTGAGTACCGTGCGCGTCACGTGATCGGCGCGGATGGCCCGAGCTCACACGTGATTCGAGCGATTTATCCCGACTATCCAAAAACGATCCCATGGTTTTTTGTCGGGCAGAAATTTCACGAGATTATCGAATGCCCACTGGATACGGAGTATTTCCACTTCTGGTTCAATCCCGACCTTGGCCACTACACCTGGAGTCATGCCCGCGATGGCCGGCAGATCGTTGGTGTCGGCTTCAAGCGCGGTGATAATTTCGCGAAGAAGCACGAACATGTAGTGAACTACCTCGCCGAAAAGCACGGCGTTCGTCTACATCCGCACGTCGAGGCCGATGACGAGGGTTGCGCGGAAAACTTCGGCCCGTCGCTGATCAATCGCTATGTGTTCGGCAAAGGCAATGTGTTGATCACCGGCCAGGCTGCGGGTTTTCTCAACATGATCGGCGAGGGCATGAGTTGTGCGCTGCATTCCGGGGCGATTACCGGCGAGGCCATCGTCGAGGCGCGCCTGCGCAATCGTCCGGTACAGGAGATGTACCGCTTGATGATTGCGTCGGAAGTTCGTCGCTGCAGCGATCAGTGGAATCCGCTGAAGATTGCCTTCGACCGTCCGCATGAAGCCGATTTTCCTGCGGCACTGATGGCTTTAAGCTGGCGCGATCGCGCCAAAGTGCTGCGCGACATGTGGAACTTTGTCGTCCTGTTCAAAGAGTTCAAGTGGGGACGGCAAATCGTCAGCGCCGCCATGCAGCGGCCGTTGATCGGCGGCTATTCGATGCAACGTTGGCTGTGATGCGGCAATAATCCTTTGAACCCGCTTTGATCGAGATCGAGAAAAACATGACTGCAACCCCGGCCTGTCCCCAATGCATGATGGAGAATACCTATCCGGATGGCGATAACTATGTTTGTGCCGACTGCGGTCATGAATGGCCGATGAAAGAAAGCCCAACCGCCGATCATGACGCAGATGCGGCGATCAAGGATGCCAACGGAAACGTGTTGACCGATGGCGACAGCGTTGTGCTCATCAAGGACCTGAAGGTCAAGGGTTCCTCCGTCACACTGAAGATGGGAACCAAGGTCAAGAGTATTCGTCTGGTCGGCGGTGACCACGAGGTAGACTGCCGGATGGATGGCGGCAGTTTCATGCTGAAAGCCTGCTACCTGCGGAAGGTCTGAAACGCGTATCCGGGGATTTCGCTGTGCCCGTTTGCGCAAACTTGCAGGCGTAGATTCACAGGCAGATGAAGCAGGTTGGCTACGCTATACTGTTCGCTGTTTCCGCTTCAGATTCAGACTCATCATTATTCCCGCCCAAAACTATTTTTTAGCGAGTTCGCATGACTGCTCATCCCACGCGTCACCGCATCAAGTTCAGCGATGTTGCTCTTGGACAGCGTTTCTACGATCCGATCAGTGCCGAATACTTCGTGAAGCAAAGCGACAGTCTGGCTGCCATGGTTACCGGTATTGGCGACGGCACAATTCCTGACGAATTCGAAGCGGATGATATCGTCGGTATCGACGAGTAGCCGGCAAACTGGCTGGGTGCCTTTGTACCCGATACCCCGGTTCCTCGAACCGTGACATGTGCAATATGTCACACTGAAACTGTTCGATGAATCTCATTATCAGCAGGAAGCCTGTCATCGATTCCCCGCTTCACGCGTTACGCATACAATGTGCCGATGTTGCAGAGGAATGTTTTTTGTCATCGATATCGATCGCCAGAGAAAAACCTGCGTCACCTTTTCATTGATTCATTGATTTATTGATTATTCATTCGGGAGAAATAAAATGCGTATGCAACTTGTTGCCATTACCGTGGTTTCCGTAGTGTTTTCCACCACCACTTTCGCCCAGGTTCAAGCGACTTCACCTGGCCAGGTCAAGGGCAATATTGAGATCAATGCCAAGCAGAAGAACACGCTGGCCATCGCCGCTGGCGAGGGCAATGTAGCAAAAAATACGGCGGCCTCGATCAAGGGGAACAATCAGATCGCGGGCAATATCAAGCTCAATGCCAATCAGAAGAACAGCCTTGCCATAGCCGTCGGCAAGAATAACAAGACGGCCAATGAGAGTGCCGTGATCGGCGGGGATTAATCAGGGAAGGGCACGAACGGACTTGTTCAGACGCGTTATCTGATCACGAATATTTCTGCATCGTTGCCATGTTCAAGCAGGATTCGACGGACCCTTTCCTGCCAGATCACGCCAAAACGTTCTGTTTCCGCCTGGCTGGCATCTCCGCGCAGACTGCGCTGCATCAATTCGAGCATCTCCGGATCGCCGGGTACGTTGCGGAGATTCGTGATCACATCGACTTTCGCGCCGCTATCCTGTCGCGTGAAACGAATTTCGCCGGGAATATCTGCGTTGAAGAACAGCAGATTGCGTCTGTCATAACGCCCGGCAAGCCCTTTGAATCCTGTGTCGCTCGTCGCTCCCGTCAACATGGAGATGACATTTGCCATCACGCCGGTCACGCCGGTCA
>DAOLZE010000113.1:0-7338 GCA_035426125.1 Rhodocyclaceae bacterium | reverse complement strand
CGGTGCGATACACAGTCATGCGGATCGCCACAACCTGTGGATCGTCGGCGGCTTGTTCGAGGAATTGAATCACCGGCGTGAAGGATTGATACGGATGATGCAGGAGAATGTCCTGCTTGCGGATGCTGGCGAAGATGTCGAAGCGTTTGGCCAGCACTTTTGGCAGGCCGGGTTGGAAGGGGGGGTATTTGAGGTCCGGCCGGTCGACGCAATCGGGTACCGACATCAGGCGCACCAGATTGACGATGCCGGGGACGCTGTAGAGTTCCTCGCGGCCGAGACCGAATTGTTGCAGAAGAAAATCCGCCATGACTTCCGAACAGTTATCGGCGATTTCCAGACGTACGGCATCGCCGAAATGCCGCTGGGGCAGTTCGCCCTGGAGCGCGGTACGTAGATTTTTGACTTCCTCATCATCGACAAACAGGTCTGAGTTGCGCGTGACGCGAAACTGGTGACAGCCGAGCACGTGCATGCCGGAGAACAGCTCCTGAACATGTTGGTGCAGTACCGAGGAGAGAAAAATGAAGCCGTGATCGATGCCTGTCAGCTCCTTCGGTAACTGGATGACGCGCGGCAGGGCGCGTGGCGCCTGAACGATGGCAATCCCGGAGCTGCGGCCGAAGGCATCGGTACCTTCGAGTTCGACGGCGAAATTGAGGCTTTTGTTGAGGACGCGTGGGAATGGATGGGCGGGGTCAAGGCCGATCGGTGTCAGCATCGGCATGACTTCGCGGAAAAAGTATTCGCGGATCCAGGTGCTCTGCGCTTCGTTCCACAGGCTGCGGCGGATGAAAGCGATATCTTCGTCGGCCAGCGCCGGGAGGATGGCATCGTTCCACAATGCATATTGTTCGGCAATCAGCGCATGCGCCTGCATGCAGACACGGCGGAAGACTTCCTGTGGTTGCAGGTCGTCGCTGCTGGCAGCATGGCTGCCGAGCTTGATCTGCTCCTTGAGTCCGGCGACCCGGATCTCGAAAAATTCGTCAAGGTTGCTTGAGACGATACAGAGAAAGCGCAGGCGTTCCAGCAGTGGTACGGCTGCGTCGGCCGCTTGAGCCAGCACGCGGCGATTGAACGCGAGCAACGAAAGTTCACGGTTGAGAAAGTGCTCTGCGGGGTGGCGATGTGTGGTTTGCATGAGATAAACGCGTCAGGTAGTGTCGTGGGTGTTTGTGACAGGCGCTGGATCTTCGCGATAAATGCGGAAGCCGTTTCTGCCACCGTGCTTGACTGCATAGAGCGCCAGATCGGCCTGCTTGACGATCTCTCCCTTGTTCTTGAGCGTGCCTGTCACCAGCGAAATGCCGATACTTGCACCAACGCCGGTTTCGATGTCGGTCTTGGTGTAAATCGGCAGGCTGATGTTTTTGACCAGCGTCTGCGCGAGGCGGGTGACAATCTCTTCATCTGCGAGGTAGGGCAACAGTACGGCGAATTCATCACCGCCAAGACGGGCGGCGAAGTCGGCTTTGCGAACCGATTGTTCGATTCGCCGGGCGACTTGAATCAGCACGATATCGCCGACATCGTGGCCATACGTGTCGTTCACCTGCTTGAATCGGTCAAGGTCGATCATCATCATGGTGAAGTTTTGCTCGGGATCGGCTTCTCTTTCCTCGATCATGGCTTCAATCTGTTTTTCAAAGCCGAGGCGATTGCCCAGGCCGGTCAGCGCATCGGTCAGAGCCAGTTTGTGGGCATGCGCCTCGCGCAACTTGCTGTCGGTGATGTCGTTGGTCACACCCTGCAACTGATCTTCCCCGACGGAGTTGAGAATCATGGTGAGCCAGCGCGGATTGCCGTCACTGTTGATCAGCTTGATTTCACCGGATATCGTCCGCTTTTCCTTCAGGCTGTCGTCGATCATCTCCTGAATCAGTGCGGCCTGGTCGCCGGAAATTTCCAGCAGGGAGATCGAATCTCTTTTGTCGGCATCGATTGCATCGATGTTCAGGATGCGGCGGAAAGACGGGTTGAATGATTTCAGCAGGCCATCGTGATCGATGACAAAAATTCCGGTTTCGGCATTTTCGAAAATTGCCCGGAAGCGTTTTTCCTCGATTTCCCGCTGCATGCGCAGGTTGCGCTCGGTATTGATGCCGCTGACCAGATTGTCGATCAGGAAATTGACATCGTCGACCAATTGACCGATCTCGTTCTTGCTGTGACCGCGCGGGATGTCGATTTTCTCGCCATCGACTGCAGAAAGTTCGTTCAGACGCCTGGATATCTGGTGAATCGGATGAGCGATGTAGCCGACCGCAATCAAGGTGACAACCAGAATGATTGCGCCAGTCTGCAAGGTAATCATCAGGCGAATAAAATTTGTTGCGGTTTTAACCTGGGCATCGATTTCGGCTTCATTACGAACGACGATGATTTCGCCGACATTTGTATCTGCCTTAAAAGGCGAAGTGAGCGAACGAACAATCGCGTTCGGAGGGATTTCCCCTGTCGATGGCGTGGCCGGTGTGGCGTTTGAAGCGCCACCGGTTGTGGCGGCTTCCTGTCCGGTTTCTTTGGTAGAAGTTGATTCTCTGAGTACGGAGGTGCGATTGTTGTCTGCGAGAACGCCTTGCTCGGAGCGGATGATCACTCGCTCGACATCCCTGCTCATCAACAGTCCCTTGGATACTTCGTTTGCCAAACCCATATCGCTCAGATAGCAGGCAATCTGTGCGGTATTCTCGACCGTCTTGACCAGCGCACCAAGGCGACTGGTGAAGGTTTCCTGCACCCTCTCTTCGACAAATTTGGTGATTACGCCCAGCAGACCGTAGCCGATAATACCGGACACGAACATGACAATCACAGCGCTTCGCAAAACGATGCTGGTGTGAAACGAACGGAGCACGCCGGCGCTTTTCATCGGGATATTTTATTGAGCGGACAAGTCAAGAATGATTCTGACGCGCTTGTCGGCCGCACTGCGCGGGACATAGCCGATGGCCCCCTTGTTGTTGCTGACGATTTCCATGACTTCCGCAGAGTTATCGGCCTGCCGCGGGGGCGATCCCTGGCCCGAGAAAATCAGACGTGCCCAGTAGGAATTAACTTCCGCCAGTTCCTTGTTGATGATCTCCCGGTAGAATTTGGCCTTGTCGCCAGTGGCAGCGGCTTGATCGATGGGCAGTGCGTTCACCCCCGATGGCAACTTTTTGGTGCGACCCATAAATATCGAGGTGACATCGTCACGATTCATTTTTTCTACGCCGCTGCCTGGATTGACCACCACGACAAGATCCGTTGTCGCAAACGCCTGAGTGCAGAGTAGTGTCAGGCTTATCAGAAATATTCTTTTCATGATTGGCCTGCGTTAGAAGGTGAAGTCCAGAACAGCGCTATAGATATTTGCTTTCCCGTCCCATGAAACCGGCACTGTTGGCCACAGCAGGGGCGGGGCACAGGATCTGTCTGTCCCTACGACTGGCAGGTTTAGCGGGGAGCAGTTTCTGGTGCGAATCATGTCCATCTGGAATTTTAGTGCGACATTCGCCATCAGATCGTAGCGAACACCGAGAGAGTACGTGTGCTGAATGTTTTGCCCTGTCGTCAGCATGAAATTCGTGATGCTCGGAATCGGGTCGCTGATCGGGACGTTCATTCTGGCGGCAACTTCATCGGCCCGGTTACTCTTGACACTTCTTACGGCAGAAACAACGGCATACGGTGTGAATTTTCCGAATCGATATCCCGCGGAAATAAAGCCGGAATGTGATTCTGGAAATAACAGACTCTGTGATGTCCAGTGGTTCAATGCCATTTGTGTCTGTAATGGGCCATTTTCGTAGGCTAACCCAATGCTGGTAAACGAAATATTTTTGCCAACAAGAGAGAAATCACTCGCCAATGCATTCAGAGAGGAAGCAACCAAGGGGTCGGCGGCGGCATTGGCTGCGTCTCGAATTTGCCCCAGTACATCGATATTCAGGCTCATGGGGAATTCCCTGGAAAGCCTGACATCAGCCTTGCCCAGCCGGGCAACCCAGTGATTATCCTGATAATCCACGAATCCTCCGGTAATTCTGGAGCCAGACATGTCCTCTATTACGCCAGCATTCAATCCCGACACTTCCGTCCACTCGGTCTGGTTCAGCAGCGTGGGTATTTTTTGTCTGGAAATCCCCGTATATAACTTGACTCGTGCCGTGCCGCTGCCGATTGGGTAGTGGAACGAGATATCGGCACCGTCCATATAAGGAAAGGCCAGAGTTCCGAAATAATCAACCGGGGGACGTACCCAGAGGTAGGAGAAACCGACATCGCGAGTATCTGCGCCAATGAACGCATCGAAGCCGATACGCCCGATGTGCGTATCGACCATCTCGTTTGGTGTGTATTTGAGGAATGCCCAGGTCAGTTCAGGCTGGAAGTTGTTATCCCACTGGTAACGGCTGACTACTTGCGCTACGGCTTCGAGTTGTTCGCTGACTTTCAGGTTGACCTGAAACCCGACGCGTGAATCGATTTGCCAGGACAGTCCCTTGTTGGTTGCACCTTTCGGTTCGGTGATATCGCGAATAAACGAAGATCCGCTGCCCTGATTATGAACAGCGCCCAGCGTGCCGAAACCGCTGAAGGTCCATGCCTTTTCGAGAGACGGCGAGGCATCTCCGCCCTCGGCGCGTAGCGACGAACTGAAGGCAAGACATGCGAACAGGGTAAGGCATGCGATCGGTGAGCGTTTCAGCATTGGGCTCTCCATTCTGATTATCGCGCTTTGCGGGCTGACGTATGAATCCGGAAATTAGAAACCGGAAATAGCATGTTTCATGCTGTCCTGGATTTGCCGAAGGCCGACAATGCGGGGAAAAGATGCTTTTGAAGTGCGAGAATGATAGCAAATTTCCGTATTCCGCGATCAGAAGCAAAATCGGCTCAATTCATCCATCATTATTTTGTCTGTAAGGATGTGCATAAAGCAGCGGGAAGCGGAGAAGTCCTGCCGTGTAGAATGCGTACTTCCTATTGGGAGTGTTTCGTGAGTTATGAGTTGATTGCCGCAGTGGATATTGGTTCCAACAGTTTCCGTTTGCAGGTCGGACGCATCGTTGGCAATCAGATCTATCCCCTCGATTCGCTCAAGGAATCGGTACGCCTGGCTGCCGGACTGACGCCGGACAGGATGCTCGACAGATCTTCGCAGTTGTGCGGATTAGAGGCCTTGGGCCGCTTCGGGGAACGTTTGCGCGGTTTTCAGCCCGGCGCTGTCCGGGCGGTTGCGACGAATACCTTGCGAGTGGCGAAAAATGCTTCCCGGTTTCTTGTGGAAGCTGAAGCTGCACTGGGTTTTCCGATCGAAGTGATCGCGGGACGCGAGGAGGCGCGCCTGATCTATCTTGGCGTTGTACACACTCTGGCCAATCCGCGCACCCGGCAACTGGTTGTCGACATCGGTGGAGGCTCGACTGAACTCATCATCGGCCAGAATTTCGCACCGCTGCAAATGGAGTCGCTGTATATGGGCTGCGTCAGCCACAGCCTGAAGTATTTTCCGCGTGGTCGTGTCGAGAAACATGCCATGAAGGATGCCGAACTGGCGGCTCGCAAGGAATTGCAGACCATCGTCTCCACCTATCGCGAGACTGGCTGGGAGGTGGCGATCGGTTCTTCGGGAACGGCCAAGGCCATTGTCGATTTGCTTGAACTTAACGGCCTGAACGATACGGGAGGGGATGGTACGCCAGTGATCACCTGCGGAGGCATTGATCGACTCAGGAGTCTGTTGCTGCATGCCGGTGATGTCGGTAGCCTGCGCCTTGAAGGCTTGCGGCCGGATCGCATTCCGGTGCTGCCGGGTGGCCTGTCCATCATGTCGGCGGTATTCAAGGAATTTGAATTGGAGCGCATGGACTTCTCCGAAGGTGCGTTGCGCCTTGGGGTGCTCTATGACCTGCTCGGGCGCTATCATCACGATGATCTGCGCGAGGCGACCGTCAGCCAGTTCATGCAGCGTTACGAGGTCGACCGGCGCCAGGCAGCCCGTGTCAGCCACAGTGCGCTGGCGCTATTACAGCAGCTTTTGCCAGATGCAGGCAGTGAGGACAATCCGGATTGTCAGTGCCTGTTGTGGGCGGCGCGGCTGCACGAGATCGGTATTTCGGTGGCGCATTCCAGTTACCACAAGCACAGCGCCTACATTCTGGCTAATGCCGATATGCCTGGTTTTTCCAGGATGGATCAGGAGCGCCTGTCGCGCATCGTGCTTGGTCATCGTGGCAAACTGGAACGTGTCCAGTCAGTCACCAACGATCAGCGTAACTGGCTGCTGATTTTCTGTTTGCGCCTGGCGGCGCTGCTGCATCGCGCTCGTGACGATGCAGCCATGCCCGTGTTGGGCGTCACTGCGGTCGAGCACGGCTTTCATCTGTGGGTCGATGGCGCTTGGCTGGCCGCCTCGCCGTTGACTGCGGCGACGCTCGATGAGGAGGTGCGTCAATGGAATGCGCTCGGCATGGAGGTACGAATCCGTCGTGAAAAACAGAAGCTCCCGACAGATGGAACGGGACGCTGAGCAGGCCCTGACGCCTGTTTTTTCAGTATGAACCAGACCGAAATTCCTCGTATCCAGAGCATTTCGCGCAACGATGGCTTGCGCGAGATTGTTCTTTCCGGTGACTGGACGCTGGCCAGGTTGATTCCCCGGATCGAATCGTTGACTGCCGAATTGGCCCAGCATGCAGCGAGCCCCGAAGTTTCATGGAACTGTCTTGCCATCGAGGCCATGGACAGCGCGGGAGCCATGCTGCTATGGCGCGCCTGGGGACGCAGCCTGCCGGGCACATTGCAGGCAGGAACGGAACATCTGGGCGTTTTCAAGCAGATCGCTATCGTCGATCAGCAACCTCAGCCGGGTCCGCCACCGGCATCGCCCTTTGCGCCGCTTATGCTCCTTGGCCGGAGTATGTTGGGTTTTTCACGGCATTTGCAGGATTTTGTCGCTCTGATTGGCCAGCTTCTGCTCGATTTTGCACGCCTGCTTCGCTTGCCGGGCGATCTTCCGCAGCGTGAAATTTTCGCCAATCTCTACAAGAGCGGCGTGCGGGCGATGCCGGTCACCGCCTTGGTCGGCTTTCTTATCGGCGTGGTGCTGTCCTACCTGTCAGCCTTGCAACTCAAGCAGTTGGGTGCCGAGATATACATCGTCAATATTCTCGGTCTGGGCATTATTCGCGAACTCGGGCCAGTGCTGGTAGCGGTGCTGGTGGCAGGGCGTTCGGGATCGGCGATGACGGCGCAACTCGGCGTGATGCGCGTCACCGAAGAAATCGATGCCTTGGCGACGATGGGCGTATCGAGCAGTCTGCGTCTGGTTTTCCCCAAGGTCGTCGC